>NCBI01000065.1 GCA_002255365.1 Chromatiales bacterium 21-64-14 | reverse complement strand
CGTACGGCGCACCAGATGAGCGGCGTGCTCGGAGTCGTCGCTCTCATGAATCTCCCAGCCGACAATCTTGCGGCTGTACAGGTCCAGGATCAGGTACAGGTAGAACCAGCGCCCGATCACCGTCGCCGGCAGAAACGTCATGTCCCAGCACCACACTTCGTTAGGACCACTGGCCACATGGGTGGTCGGCGACCGGCAGGGGGGGCACGAACCCAGAGTCCCCCGCTGTCGCGGCGCGCTGGCTCAACGCGACTGGGCCGAGTAGCACAGTGCCCAAATGGCGCCCTGCAGACCAGCACCCTGTTCGCAGATCTATTGAAAAAACCAATAAATTCCGCGGGAAGTAAATCGAGAGATAAAACACTCAACGGGCTGGGGGGTGGCGGATATAATTCAAAAAACGGGTGAGTAGTTACAACGTAAATTCATAAAGTTATACGAACGCTGTCCCCTTCAATGGGTACCAGCAATCCGCTTATATGGCAAGCAAAACCCCTTGGGGTTTCATGCTGCGGAGGCGGCCAATGCAATCTCGCCGCCGGGTAGTGGAAGCAACCGAAACGCGCAAGGTGGTGGTTGCAGATGATCTATGGCCTGCGCACTTCTTGCCAAGCCAGCGAGGCTCCCAAAAAGCGGGGATGGGGCGCTTGTCGGGGTTTGGCGCTGACTAAAGCCAACAAATGTAGGAGGACAGAATATAGTGATGCTAGAGCCAAACAAGGTCTCGCCCCTTTTTAGGGCTGCGTGTTGGGTCTTGGCAAGTGCTCCCTTCTTAGCCGTTTACCGTGCGTTTCAAATGAAGCAGGATGGCCCGTTGTGGGAGTGGATAATCATTGTACCGTTGTTTGTCTTTTGGATTTACTTGTTCGGGTATACGGCGTGGGTGGGGTCCGGCCCGGCGTGGCTAGCCACGTCGCGCAAGAAGGGCAGGAGTTCTCTGGATCCTTCTGACCAATCATGTAAGAAAGACACGCGGTAAATTTACAATCACCTGGGGTTGCCCACGCAGGTCGATGGGCCGCGCACCAGCGTGGATGACGTGACCCGCTTTGCTTACGACAGCCAGGGCGAACTCGCATCCATCACGAATGCGCTGCATCAGGTCTGGCGCGTCACGGCCTAAGACCCGGATGGGCGGCCGTTGTCCATTGTCGGTCCTAACGGCGTCGTGACCACGACGACCGATGGATCGCAACGTATCGCTACAACGCCTTCGGCCTGCGCACCGAGAAGCGCACGCAGGCCGGGACGACGCTCTACCACTACGACCCCCGGGGACGGCTGCTGAGCGAGACCAATGCCGAGGGCCAAGTGCGCCGTGACTACGTCTGGCGCAACCGAGTTCCCGTGGCACAGATCGATCGAGCGGGATACGGCCACGCGTCGAACGGAGATGAGCCTGGCGAGGATACCCGCCCGAACGGCCGGGACCGGGTGTCCTACCTGCACACAGATGGGATCGGCACCGTGCGCCTCGCCACCGACGCCCGCGGGGCGGTGATCTGGCGCTGGGGCGGCGGGGCGTTCGGGGCGAGCGCGCCGACGGGCGGCAAGATAGCGGGCCGTTCCGGGGATGCGGAGGACGGATATCACGCGGCTTCGCGGCCCACGGTGACCATCAACCTGCGATTCCCGGGGCAATAATATGACCGGGAGACGGGGTTCGTGCTTTCCGCCACTATTCCATTTTATTTCAACAGGATATAACTGTTGAAATTGCGACTGGTGTACCACAGAAGTGGTTCAATGACAGGCGATCAGTATCGCCCTCGCCACATGGCGCGGTCAACAGCGCGATGCGGTCGCTGTGTTTGGGGTCGGGTCGGCCATGCCCCCAACAAGCACCTCCGGGAAATCCGGCAGAGGCCCCTACCCTTCAGTATGCCCAATCCTCGTGCATCAACGGCGCCCGGTTCAACTCCTCGCGGTGCAGGCGCCATTGGGGCATCAGCCTGTCCATCCATTCCCGGAACCGGTCGTCGTGGCGGCGCTCGATGAAATGGACCAGCTCGTGCACCAGGATGTACTCGAGGCACGAAACGGGCTTCTTGGCCAATTCCAGGTTCAGCCAGATGCGCCGGGCATCCGCATTGCAGGTGCCCCAGCGCGTCTTCATCTTTTTGATACCCACCTGCCTGGCGCTCACACCCAGCTCGGGTTCCCACTTGGCGAGCAACGGCCCGACCATCTCCCGGAGCCGCCTGCGATACCACGCCTGCAGCACCGCCTCGCGCCTGCCCCGCTCCGCCCCCGGGCGTACCCCCAACTCCAGCGTCGTATTGTTCACCAGCCTGACGGACGCTGCCCCCTGGCGCTCGATCACGTCGAGACGATAGCGCCAACCCAGGAAGTAGTGGCTCTCTCCGGTCACCATTTCCCGCTGTGATTGGCGCTCCTGCTGCCCAAACCGCGCCTGCTGGCGCCGTATCCACGCCAGGCGGGTGGAGACGGCCACACGCACCGCCTCGTCATCCAGACGCAACGGCGCCGCCACTCGCACCCGCCCGGCGGGCGGGTAGACCCCGACATGGAGGTTCTTGATGTCCTTGCGGACGATCTCCACGGGGATGCCGCCGATCTCCATATATTGGCGTTCAGTAGTCACGCTGGGCCTTTACGATCTCGAATAGGGTCGCGGCGAGCGGCTGATCGAGAATCACCGACGCGATCGCGTGATGGACTTCCCGCTCCTTGATACGGTTGCCGCGCCAGTCCGCCTTCTTCACGGCGCGGATCGCGTGGTCCAGCGCTAGGGCAGTCGTCGCGGCAAGATCCCGCTCACGGTCCGCGACCATATCCTCTTGACGCACCCGGGCCTCCAACCCCTCAACCGGCTTTAGGTTGTCGTACAAGGCCCGGCGCGCGGGGCTGTTGATGGGAACCGGGTAATCCCGGGTCTCGGGCTGTCTCACCCGGCGGGTCAGCGCGACGATCTGGGCCAGATAGGCCCGGTAGTCCAGCGCGCCCTGGCGGCGCTGCTCGATCAGCGCGTCGAGCAGCGCGGACATCCGCTCATAGTACTTCGGGTTCACGGCCATCTCGTCGATGATGAGCCGACGGACGTTATTCTCGATGGTCTCGGCCATCGCCTGCCGATTGTTACGCAGCCCCGCCGGAAGTGCCTCGACCGCCGCCGCGCCGCGCTCGACGATCAGCTCCACCAGCGTCCGGTCGTCGAAGGCCGAGAGCTTTTCGCTTTCCTCGGCGCGGATGTAGGTATCGAGCAGGTGGCGCATGGCCGGCTCGTACACCTTCATGTCGACATAGTCGCCGCTCGCGAGCTTGACCTCCTCGCGGACCTTCTCGTAGTGGTCCACCTCCGCCCGGACCGCCCGTATCTCGTCCTCCGAATAACCCGCCTCGGGCATCTCGTTGGCGAGGTTCGCATAGGCCCGCAGCAGCGCTCCCGCCATCTTGTACAGCGCCACCCGCTTCGGCTCGTGGTCCTTGAGTTCCTGCGCATTGCCGCTCTCGGCGGCGCAGAAATAGCGCAGATAGGCGGCCGTATCGCACGGCGGCGCCACCGCCTCGCACAGCGCCTTGATCGCCTCGCGGGTCTCCTCCAGCCGTTCGCGCGCCAGCCCCAGCCGGTCCTTCAATAGGCCATCCACGTCTTCCTTGTCGTAGCCGGCGAAGGCCTCGCCAGTGTAGTCCTTGATCGACTGCTCCAGCGAGCGGAACAGGTCCTTGTAGTCGATGATATAGCCGTATTCCTTGTCCTCGCCGTCCAGCCGGTTGACCCGGCAGATGGCCTGGAACAGGCCATGGTCCTGCATGTGTTTGTCGATATAGAGGTAGGTCGCGGGCGGGGCGTCGAAACCGGTCAGCAGCTTGTCCACCACGATCAGGAGCTTCACCCGCCCGGGCTCGTCGATGAAGCGCCTCTTCATTTCTTGCTCGAACTGCTCCACCTTGTACATGGCCGTATCGATCGGCTCATCGAAGTGTTCGGCCAGCATCTTGCGGTAGACGTTGTATTGCAGCAGCTTCTCGGTCAGTCCCTCGCCGCTGTCCTCCCCCTTGATGTCCGCCGGTCGCGGCTGGTAGGAGGTGATGATGGCGCATTTGCCTTGGAGGTCGGTCCGGTCGAACAGCTCATAGAAGCGGCAGGCGGAGTAGATGCTGTCCGATACCAGCAGGGCGTTACCGTGCCCGCTGCGCAGGCGGTCTCGCGTCTCCATGTCGAGCAGGATATCGGCGGCGATCTTCTCCAGCCGGTCGCGGGCGGAGAGCACCTTCTGCATCGTTCCCCAGCGCTGCTTGAGTTGCGCCTTGGCCACATCGGTCAGTCCGCGGGTCTTCAGATCGAACCACTGATCGACCTTCTCCTGTGAGGTGATGTTCTGGTCGATGTCGCGCGCCTCGTAGCGAAGATCCAGTACCACGCCGTCGCGCACCGCCTCGTCGTACTTGTAGGTATGGATGTACGGCCCGAAGGTCTCGATGGAGCGGCGCTTGTCGCTCTTGAGCAGCGGCGTGCCGGTAAATCCAATCAGCATGGTCTCCGGCAGCAGGGCCTTCATCGCCTCATGCAGTTTGCCGCTCTGTGTGCGGTGGCACTCGTCCACGAAGACGTAGATATCGCCCTTGGCGCGGAACCCCTTGGGCAGGCTCTTTTTGATCTCCTCGACATAGGTCTCGATGTCCTTCTCGCTCATCTCCTCGCCGGTGCCGAACTTGTGGATCAATGAACAGACCAGCCACTCCTCACCGGTGTTCAGCACCCGCACCAGGTCGGCGCCGCTCCGGGTGCGATAGATGCCCTCATTGACCCCCTTGAAGACCTTCTCGATCTGCTCGTCCAGCTCGGTGCGGTCGGTGATGACCAGCACGCGGGCATCGGCGACATGCTCGCGGATCCATTTGGCGAGCCACACCATGATGAGCGACTTGCCGCTGCCCTGGGTATGCCAGAGGATGCCGCCCTCGCGTCGCCGTACGCGCACCTGCGCCGCCCGCACCCCGAAGTACTGGTTGTGACGGCAGGTCTTCTTGTTCCCCGCATCGAACACCATGAAATCGTGGACGATCTCGAGCAGCCGCGCCTTGCGGCAGAGCTGAGACAGCGCGCGCAACAGCGGATTGGCGCCGGCATCCGGATGGGCCTCGGACTCCTTCCAGCGCAGCCAGTATTTTTCCCGCGTCTCGATGACCGCATAGCGCAGCCCCTCGGTGTCATTGCCCGCCAGGACGAGCTGCACCGTGGTATAGAACGGCCGGATGAACTCCTTCTTCTGGCTGTCCCATTGCTGGCGGATGCCCTCGGTCACCGACACGGTGGAGCGCTTCAGCTCCAGCACGCCGAGGGCAATGCCGTTCACATAGAGCACGAGGTCCGGGCGCTTGGTATTGACGCCGCAAACCGTCACCTCCTCGGCGATGGCGAAGTCGTTGTCTTCCGGATGCTCCCAATCCACCAGCCAGACGGTCACGGTCCGCTCGCCCACCTCGGGCCGCACCTTCACCCCGTAGCGCAGCAGGCCGTACACCGCGCGGTTGGCGTCGTAAAGGGTCGCGCTGCCGCCCAGCGCCGCGGCCTTGTTCAGCTCGAACAGGGTCCTCTGGATGATCTTGTCGCCGTGGCCCTGGCGCCGGAGCCAGCGGGACAGCAGGTCTTCCTCGACATTGCTGTTGCCTTCGCGATCCTGCCAGTGGCCAAGGTAAGCGTAGCCGAGCACGTCCCGGAAGAACGCGATCACGCGCCGCTGGGTGAGGATTTCGCGCTGCCCGACACTGCTCATTACGATTCCCTAATTCCGCACTTCGCCCTGGTCCCGGTCATGCTCTTGGGTGAGCAGGTGCATCACCAGCCGCACCATCAGGTCCTTGGCCTTTGGGTCGCTCTCGGCGATCAACAGCGTCAGCGCCGTCAGACCGTTTTCGTCCAGCGTCAGGTGCATGCCCTCCTGGCGCAGGTACAGCAGGAACAGGAAGGCGCCGGAGCGCTTGTTGCCGTCCGTGAACGGATGGTTTTTGATGACGAAATACAGCAGATGGGCGGCGCGCTCCTCGCGGGTCTTGTACAGCGGCTCGCCGAACATCGTCTGCTCGATGTTGCCCAGGATCGCGGCCAGCCCCGCGCCCCGCTCCAGGGCGAACAGTTCGGCGGCCTCGCCCCGGCTTTTCAGTTCAGCGGCCAGGGCATCCAGCGCCCGCCGCGCCGCGTCATAACCCAGCACCCCCCGGGCCGGGCGTGCGCCGGGCGGCGTGCCCAGCCGGCCTTCGTCGTAATCCAGCAGCAGCCGCCAAGTCTTGGCGTAGCGCAGGATCAGCCCCACCACCTCGCGCCCGATGTCGGACACCAGTGCCTGCCGGGTCAGGGTCGAGCCGAGTAGTGCCACGGCCTGTTCCAGTTCGGCCAAACCCTGTTGCGCCAGCCGATGCTCGCTGAGGCTGTAGCCCCGGGTCAGGTGCTCGCGCAGCACCCGGGTGGCCCACTGCCGGAAGTGCACGCCACGCTGGGACTTGACCCGGTAACCCACGGAGATGATGACGTCCAGGTTGTAGTGCTCGACGTCGCGGCGTACCTCACGATTGCCTTCCCGCCGAACTATCCGGAATTTCCGGATAGTTCCCTCCCCCTCCAACTCCCCCTCGGAGAACACGTTGCCGACGTGCTCGTTGATCGTCCGGACATCCTTGTCGAACAACTCGGCCATCTGCCTTTGCGTCAACCAGACCGTCTCGCCTTCCAGGCGAACCTCGACCGGCTGCGCGTCAGACTCAAAAATGACGATGTCGTTCATGCGGTGTCCGTGCGGGCGTCCTGGATCGCCTTGAGCGTCCGGCCGTCCCGGTTTTTCCACGCCATACGTCCGTTGGCGGCGCCGCCGACCAGCACCCCCGCCGCGGTGGACGAAGACGGGAAGCGGTAATCCTGTGCGAACAACAGATGCGCGCCATCCGGCACCAGGACGCCGCGTTCGCAAAGCTGCGCACGCAGATCGCGCATATAGGCATGAATGGAAGCCGTCTCGCTGGCGCGGGCGCGTGAACCCGCGAGCACGATGAAACCATCCCGAACCTCGCGTCCGCGCGCCTCCGCGCCGCGCGCGGACAGGGTCAGCTCATCCGAGGCTTCCGACGCGGCGGTGTCAGCCGCCGCCGCTTCGAAGGCGTCGATCCCGAGCACGCGGTAGATCACCAGCATCTCCGCCAGGAACCACTCGGCATCGGCACGGTCCGCCTCCGATAATGGCGGTTGCGACGGTTCGGCGCCATTATCCAGTTCCCACTGATTGGCCGCCTTGGCCAGCCCGATCAGGCGCGCCTCCAGATACCGCACCACCGCCTTATTGAGGCTTTCGTCGCTGCTGGTGAAGGCCACGAAGCGGGTCCAAAAATCCTTGCGGGTAGCGTGCTGCTTCAAGCGCTCGCGCAAGATGTCAGCCTCGCCCACATACAACCGCTCCGCGCCGCCGTCCCCAGGCCCTAACAACAGATAAACGCCGGGACGGCTCAACTCCTCGCGCCGCAAGGCCTGGCCCGCCTGGGCGCGGCTGGAGACGACCGCACGGCCGACCCAGTTGGACTTGTCGACGATGCGGATGCCTTCCGGTGAGCCGTCGGCCAGAAAAATGCGGATCGAGGTCGGGCGGGCGCTCACGCCGTGACCTCCGATGCGGGGGCTTCCGGTACGACCAGCCGGATACGCCCGGTAAGCAGTTGCTGCATCATGCCCTGTTTGAGGGCGCGGGTCTTGTCGCGGCGGGCTTCGAGGGCGGCGATTTCGGCGTCCATGTCGGAGAGGACGGCGGCGATGGCGGTTTGTTCTTTGGCGTCTGGCAGTCGCATCTCGACACTGGCGATATGTGATCGGTGCGTCGCGTAAACCTTTGTGCCAGCAGCAAGCCGTTTGATCTGTTCTCGGAAAGTAGGGCAAAACTGCAAGTAGGCTTTGAAGCCGTTCGCAAGGATCGCCTTGTCAAATCGGGCCGCAATCGTGTGGAGACCTGCTACAACCTCAATCTCCGGTACGCCTTCAATTTCTAATGACCTACAAACGCCATCCATATCCTCCGATGCATCAGCGAACACCAAGTCGCCATCTTGTAGACGATCGAGTGCGCGAGCACGTTCTTGGGGGAGACTTGGCATCGCCGTCACACGCGGGTTCAAGCGGACGTCATTTGATGTATGGATGTCGCCGTAATGCAAATATTTCACCGGAGCATCCATAGTCAGCTCGGCGCGTGGATTGACGCCATTTCGCAAAAATGTGACGTGATCCCCCAACCGCTTCGTCTCCCACGCCCCGCTGAAACCTGGGAGGCGGGTTTTGCCGGTGAGGAGTTGCTGCATGGCGGCCTGTTTGATGGCACGCTTTTTGGCGATGAGCTTGTCCAGCGCCACCAGCAGGCCATCCACATCCGACAAGGCTTCGGCGATGGCGCGTTGCGCTTCCATCGGGGGGACTTGAATTTTTAAGCTGAACAACGCTGCCTGATTTAAATTAGCCATTGTTGATCCAACGGACGCGTCCTCAATAGCGCCAATCACTCGCTCAGTTGTAAGAACACGCTGAAGAAACTCCGAATCTATTTTCCCAGCACAACGGATAATCAAGGACCCCGTTCCACATACCCAACCAATATGTAGCTGACGAACTACAGCACAACGCCCCATATCACCACGACGCCCGATAACGATGTCATCAACCCTAAATCTAAACACTGTAAGTCGACGAGCAGCCTCTGCAGATATTGACGTTTCTGGGTCGGGGGCTAACTCACCCTCAAGGATATGCATCGGATTAATGAGTGGAGTTCCACCAACTATATAGTCCGACTTATGCAGTGCGCTGCCGAATGGACCGGTCCGAAAAGTAGCAAGGTCACCCAGCTTCTTCACCATCCAATCCTCTGGAATCACCCCCACCTCGGTCCGTTTATATCCCAGAGGCTCCTTCAGGGGATCGATCTCCACCCGATAAGCGCCTGACGCATCCCTGACCTGCATCGCTTCACTGCTCATGCCCACGGCCTCGGTGAGCTTGGCGTAGCGCCTGAAGACCTTGTCGTCCAGCGCGGCCTGGGCATCCTTGACGGCCTTGCTGGCAACGGCTTCGGCCTCGAGGATCTGCTGGCATTGCTTGAGGGCGGCGATTTCTTCATCGTCTTCCGGGGTGGTGGATGCGCTGCGCTTATCCACCCTGCGGGGTGCGATCTCGTTCAGTCGGGCCTTGAGACTGGCCTTGGTGACCTTACCCTTGTCACTTACGGCGTCGCTGAGCAGACCTTCGTCGCCGCTGTGTTCCTCGACGAACGCCTCCATCTCGCGCGCGGCGGTTTCCTGCCGGGCTTGCAGGTCGTCGAGTGCGGTCTGATCCGCGGCGAAGTAGCGCGCGACGATGAGCGCCGGGGGGATGAGGTCCATCCTGTACTTTTTGCGGCCGAGGGTCAGGTCCGGCGTTTCCTTGATCTTGCGTTCCTTGTCGTCAACGATCCCGCGCGGCCTGGCGGCCTCGACCCAGCCGTCGGCGGCGATGAGGTAGACATCGTCCTGCATCGTCTCCGCCCAGTAGTCCATCAGGCGCTGGTAGATGTCGTAGCGGCTGAGCAGGGGCACGTCGGCGAAGCGTACGAGTAGGTCCTCGGCCAACGCGTCGATGACCTGCCGGGGCAGATCATCAACCTTGAGCGCCTGGAGCCGGCCCACATGCGCTTGGCACCAGACCTCGACGATGGCGGTGACCCGCCCGGCGTAGGCGACGAACTCGGGATGGCCAAGGATGGCAAGCTTGACCTGCAGCGCGCCCACGCGTGCCTCGCTGTAACCCGGCCGGGCGTGGTCGCGGAACAGCACCTCGCGCAGGCCGGGAAAGACTCGCCAGTAGGCGGCTAATACACATTCGGGGGCATCGAGGTCGCGGTTGGGGATACCGCCGTTGAGATGCGCGTCGAGGTCGTGCAGGTCCTCCGGCTCGCTGGAATCGATGTAGCGCGGGAGATTGAGGTTGTAGTCGTTGGCTTCGCTTGCGATCTCGCTCACCGGCACCATCCGCGCGTAGCGTGGCACCTCGATCTGGCGACGGAACACGTCCACGATCTTGTGGATGTCCTGCGCGCGCAGGCGGTTCTTGTTGCCGTCCTTCACGAAGCCCTTGCTGGCGTCGATCATGAAGATGGCGCTGCGGGTGGCGGCGTGCTCCTTGTCGATGACCACGATGCAGGCGGGAATGCCGGTGCCGTAGAAAAGGTTGGCGGGCAGGCCGATGATGCCCTTCATGAACCCGCGCCGGACCAGTTCGCGGCGGATGTCGGCCTCCTTGTTGCCGCGAAACAGCACGCCGTGCGGCAGGATGATGGCCCCCTTTCCGGTGCTCTTGAGCGACCGGATGAGGTGCAGGAGGAAGGCGTAGTCGCCATTCTTGGCCGGCGGAATGCCGTACTCGAACCGGCCGAATGCGTCGTGGGTGGGGTCGAGTCCGTGGGACCAGGCCTTGGAGGAGAACGGTGGATTGGCAACGGCGAAGTCGAAGGTCCTGAGGGTGTCGTCGCGGTTCTTGAAGTGCGGGGCGGCCAGCGTGTTGCCGCGCTGCAGATCGGCGGTGGGGTGGCCGTGCAGGATCATGTTCATGCGCGCCAGCGCCCAGGTGGCGAGGTCCATCTCCTGCCCGTAGAGGGCGAGCTTGCCGGTGGCGGCCTGGTCGGCAGCCTTGAGCAACAGCGAGCCCGAGCCGCAGGTGGGGTCGTAGACCGTGGGCTCTTTCAGCTCGCCCGCCCGTTCGAGGCCGATCACCTGCGCGATGATGCGCGAGACCTCGGCCGGGGTGTAGAACTGGCCCTTGCTCTTGCCCGACTCCGTGGCGAAGTGGCGCATCAGGTATTCGTAGGCGTCGCCCAGCAGGTCGTCGCCCTCGGCGCGGTTGGCCCGGAAATCGAGGCCCTCGAAGATGGCCACGAGCTTGGAGAGGCGGTCCTGCATCTCCTTGCCGGCGCCGAGCTTGCCTTCGTCATTAAAATCCGTCTGACCGATGACGTCCTTCAGGTCGTTGGCCTCGGCCAGCCGCCCGATGATCTTGTTGATCTTGTCGCCGATCTCCTTGTCGCCCTTGAGCTTGACCATGTCGGCGAAACCGCCGCCTTCGGGCACCTCGATGAGCGCGCCGGGCTGGCCGGTGTACTTGTCCGACACGTACTTCATGAACAGCAGCGTGAGGACATAGTCCTTGTACTGCGAGGCATCCATGCCGCCGCGCAGCTCGTCGCAGGACTGCCAGAGAGAACTATAGAGTTGGGATTTCTTCAGGGCCATGGGGGTGCTCTCTCCTTAGCGGCGGTGCTCGTCGATCCGCTCGAACAGTTCCCCCACCTCGCAGTCGAACAGCCGACAAAGCTTCTCGACGGCGTCCAGATCGACCCGCCGGGCGGTCTCCTTGTAGAGCAAGGTGATCGTATTGCGATTGAGCCCCGTCTCGCGGGCGACATCCATAATTTTCATCTTATGCTCGCCCATGAAACGGGAGAGGTGGCAGCGGATCATCGGTGGGGCAACCCCAGATTACAATTTGCGATTTAGGATAACACCACATGGAGTACAGTTGAAACGGGGTTGTTGGCGCCGCCGCGGTCGCCCGCTCGCCCTGGCCACTACCTCAGCAGCACCCAAAGCACAACGCGGGAGGTCACGAGATCCGCGGTATGGCCGCTCTGCTCAAGCAACCCGCGGATGCGCGCCTTAAGCGGGCCGATATAGGGACCTAGAAGTCCCGGCTGCACGGTGTCCAGCAGCTGCTCGCTGGCAAGAAGTGCGTAGAGCTCGCTGTCGTTGAACCATAGACCGGGAAGCTGAAACTCCGGTGCGTCGGGCTCGTACCCGTAGCCGTTACGCTCGCGATCGTAGCGGATGGGGGCACCCATGAAGTCACGGAGGTATGCGATATCCCGTACCACCGTGGCACGGGAGGCGTCCAGCTCCTCCATCAGTCTGCGCATCGCGATGGTCCGCCCCCTGCCGAGGACGGCATGCAGCCGGTAGATACGCTCCGCGCGGTTCATTCCGCTTTGACTATGGCTCTATCTTGTTATCATTCGCACAGGCCGAGGACCAGCAAGGTAATGCGCCCGCGGGACCAGCGTACGGATTCTTATTTGATGTGCAAGCCGCAGGGCATCGGCCGGAAATCGGGTTCAAGGATAACGCCAAAATCGGATTGCGTCATTAGCCCCCCGATCCAAGGGAACCGTTCCATCTCACCCGAAGCCAACCCGCGACACTCCCGGAGGGGTGTGGCCCACCCATCACTTGGGGAACCACACCGCGGCACCCTGACTCAGGCGGTCGGGTCTCCAGAGAGCCCGCGAGCGGTTCAACGGCGGAACTCCCAGATCCCATCGGGCTAGGATCGCCGCGGCAAGAATATGCGCTCCCAATCGTCCCGTTGCTGCGGCTCCAGGAACGGATTGGGTTTGGGCATGATGAGCGCATTGGTGACCCGCAGGCGCGGCAGCGTCTTATCGATCCCCTGCCCCAGCTGCGCCTTCAGACGTCGTTTGGACTGGCTGGCTGCGTAGCGGGAAAGCTCGATGAACTGCTGCCGAGCCCCCGTCGCGTACCGGTGGGTCGCCTCGAAGGCGTACAGAAACCGGCGCAGCTCCTGCAGTCGGGCCGGCGCCGGCCGGCTGCTAGTTACGATGGCCTTGATGGCGGCGCGGGCCATGGTCAGCACCTCCTCCTGCAGGGCGGCCCCCACTCGCCACGTGGTGTCCTTATCCGCCCGGGAGGCCCGGATGCAGTAGTCCAGGACCGGCACGGAGGCCTCCCGAAGATCGGTCCAGCACCGTCCAGAATCGTCCCGCGCTACGCGGTGGGCATCGGCGAGGAGGTGGATGATCCGGCCGTGGCGAAGGTAGCTCACCGTCCCGCGTTTGGCCGCCCGGAGAACCCGTCGCTGATGCGGCAGCGCGCGGTAATCGAAGGCCTTCTGGAAGGCCTCGTCCCGGTCCCGAAATGCGAGCAGATCGACGATGTACTCGGCGATCACGCTCTTGAGACCGCCGGTGGCTGCGAGACCGGCCAGGAACGCCACGGAGTCCCCAATCCAGGCCGCGTTACCGGCGCCCGGCAGCCCCCGGGCGTGGCGAATCGCCGCCTCCGGGTCGGCGGCGCCATCGATCCGCTGCATGGCATACCACCATTGTCCGGTCGCCTGCGAGGCGCTGCGGCGAAACCACGTCAGCAGCGTCCCGCGATACCAGCTCGGACGGTAGGTACCATAGCAGCGCTGCTGAAGGATGGGGTACCACCAAACCGCATGGAGGTAGCCCCGGTGGATCAGCTCCCCGATGGCCAGATCGGCGGAGCGTGGGAACCAACGTTGGGTGAGATAGGCCGCCGCGAGCCGCCAAGTCTCACGGGCCAGCACCTCGGCCGGATCCAATTTATGCACGCCCATCGCGAGGGTTCGTTGGGTGCGCTGCAGTGGCTGGAGCCACGGTGGGTCACAAGGCATAAAAACTCCTAATACAATCGTGCGTTAGCACTCCTTATAGGGAGTGGATTTAAAAAAGCGGCAGGGCCGCTTTTTCGAAAGGGTTCGCTATATCAGATGAGGAACGAGTTTCCCGGGGGCCAAGATGCTTCCTCCCGGGAAGCAACAGCTGCCTGCCTTCACACGCAGGTCACAGTTCGACAGAGGGCTCGTCGCGGGTCGCCCCCGCGCCGGTCTGGGCTGCCAGCCCTGACATCGACCTCTGTACGGACTGCGTTCACTGGAGAGCCGGATGCGATCGAAAGACGCCTGTCCGGTTTGGGGACCAGCCCCGGGGAGCCAAGGCGACAGGACGTCGCCGGCGTGACCCGTGGTTGAGTCCACGCGATCGGTGCACGAAGGCATATCGGGCTTCATATCCCGGTTGGTGCCTTAGTGGTATTCACTGCTGCAACACGAATGTGGTGCGCCTGGATAGCAGGCATGAGAACCGCGGGATGCGGGGCGGGACGTGGGCTCGATGAGTCCGCGTGACGTCAGCGCAGATGCCCGGGTGCAGGGGAATAAAGGGTAGCTCCCTATAACCCTCTGCGCTTAGAGCAGGGCATCAAAAGCCGGTAACGGCAGCGCCGTGCGGCCATGGTGACGAGAGGAACCTCCGTTCGAAGTTATGGTGAGTACGTGGGTAGTAAGGCGATCTGTGACACTTCGTAGCCTGAAACCATGCAGGTCGGTGGAAACCGACCTGCATCCAAATCCGGACGGAAAGCGATAGCACAGGAGGCACCGGGTGGCCGTTGGAATACGATCATGGTGGGGTAAGAGCCCACGGCAGCAAACTGATGCATCGGGTGATGCATCAAGGGCTGCCTTTGTGAATCGGGGATGTAACCAGATCGGTACGCCGGTCTGGGCACGGAGGCGTCGTAGTAACCCCCGGAGCTTGACTCCGGCAACGTCATGCGGAGCCCGTGTGAACAGCACGAGCCGAGAGAGGGGCTGGCAACCTCGATCTGTAAGCGAACCCAGGATGCGCCGCTGAAAAGGTGGCGGGGCGAAGGACGCTATGACTGCGTGTGAAAGGATGCCCGGACATGAACCGGGATATGTGCAAATCAGGACATAGGAGATGATGATTTACCCGCCCCCGACAAGGGGGCGGTTCTCCCAAAAGCTGCGATGCGACTTCCTGTTATGGGTCGCGACCCGGTTGCGCGAGTGATGCGGTCACCCCAGGCCTCAGAGATCGCCTACGGCAAACTGCAGCCGCTCGCCGATCCCATAGAACTGCCATTCGTTCGAATGGCTGCTTTACAATCTTGAACCTGCCACACAGGCTATGCGTGCTACTCGGCCAGACCGGACGGTCCGTCTCATTGAAGCGTCCTACTTTTTGAACACCCTTCGTCGCAACTTGAAACTGCAAACTACTGATTCAAAGCCGAGAGATCC
>NCBI01000064.1 GCA_002255365.1 Chromatiales bacterium 21-64-14 | reverse complement strand
GAGTGATCTGATGGCTTTGACACCTCGGTGACCGTCCATCGGTCACTCATATTCTCATTATAGATAGCATGGCTTATTATTTTGCTCGCCCATGCCCGGTGTAAATACAGAAGACACGCATCTCTGTGGAGAGAACGCGATGCACGGCTCCGACGGTGGCGATTCGAGCGTGCGCGCGACGCCGTATCGGCTGGCATCAAACGGAAATACGACAGCTACTACGTCGAACTCGACGGCGTCGTTTTCTGCTTGTGGATCGACGATTTCAGGCACTTTGCGAGGGGGGTCCTCACGAGCGCCCGATTCCAATTCGCAGTCGACATGGCGGATGCGGGTGCATCGGGTGCATCGTCGCCCGTGGGGGGGGTGTTCGTGGGGGGGATGATAATGCTCGTTCCTCGGGCAGTTTGCCGGCTTGCGAGGAAGAAGGGACAGGAAGGGCGTGCGCTTTCTTAAGCAGCGGGCGAGGGTCGAAAAAGACCATACAGTGTAGCTAGGCGTGTGGACACAGTCAAGTGGTTAGCGGTAGGGTGTCCCATTCCTAGTTGCGTGTGCTGTATCTCGCGCGACTTCTCCTTCTGACTTTTCAGCGCTGAAAGTGGGTGGCATGAAACCGGTCCACATCAGCGACGAGTTGCGAGTAGGAGCCCACCTCATGAGCCCGAGCAAGAAAGGCCTTGAGGTCTTCGTTCCGGGCATCGAGCCCATTGGTAAAGGTGTCGACGCGCTGTTGGAGAGTCATGATTTCGGCTATCCTCGTGTTGATCAGCGAACACACGCCCTCATAGTGCAGCTGCTGCAGCTTGTCGTTGCTGGCCTGAAGCGCCTCCTTTGTTTTCTCCAGGGCGATGGCCGCCTCCATATGGTTATTATTATTGTGCAAAAACGAAACGCGGTGGGATGAACGCTCGTGCTGAGGGAATCACTCGGTTTTTTTCTCTAAAAGTCCTCGGTGAAAAGCAAAAGTCCTCCGCCGGCGGCGGCCCCGTCCTGAGCCCCGTTGATGGTCGGGCCGCCGCCGCCGCGCGAGTCCTCGTTCAGCACGTCGGCCCGCTGGTACATCGAGACGCGCTCCTCGAAGAAGTTGGAGCGCCCGGTCATGCCGATGAGGTCCATGAAAGCGAAAGGGTTCTCCGAGCCGTAGATCGTGCGGTATCCGAGCTTGCAGAGCAGGCCGTCCGCGACGTACTGGATGTACTGAGTCATGAGCGCCGCGTTCATCCCCACGAGGCGGCAAGGGATCGACTCCGTGATGAAGTCGGCCTCGATCTCGACGGCCTCGCGGAAGATCGCGTGGGCCTCAGGCTCGGCAAGGCGGGTCGAGACGAGCTTGCCGTAGAGGAGGCACGCGAACTCGGTGTGCTGCCCCTCGTCCCGGGCGATGAACTCGTTCGACTTGGTCAGGCCGGGAAGGAGGTTGCGCTGCTTGAGCCAGTAGATCGCGCAGAACGCGCCCGAGAAGAAGACGCCCTCGACGATGGCGTAGGCCAGAAGGCGCCTCGCGAACGTCGCTTGCCCTTGCTCTTGCCCTTGCTCTTGCCCTTGGCATAGGGACCAGCGCTGCGCCCACTCGACCTTCCGGCGGACGCAGGGAAGCGATCCGAGGTTGGAGAACATATCGTCGCGCTCGTCTGGGTCCGTCACGTAGACGTCGATCATGATCGAGTAAACCTCGGCGTGCACGTTCTCCATCATCGCCTGGAACGTGTATGCGATCTGCGCCTCGAGCATCGAGACGTCCTTGCAGAAGCTGTTCATGATGTTGAGCGAGACCACCGAGTCGCTCGCCGCGAAGAACGCGAGGATGCCGCGCACGAAGCGGCGCTCGTCTTCGGTCAGCTTGGTGTTCCATTGGTCGCGGTCCTTGGAGAAGTCGATCTCCTCGGCGGTCCAGAACGACGCGAGCTGCTTCTTGTAGTGGTGCCAGACGTCGGGGTGGTGGATCGGGTACACGGTCAGGCGCTGCTGGGACCGCTGGATGGGCTCGTCGCGTTCGGATGCGTCCGTGGACATAGACAAGGACATCGTCTATCAAAGGGGACAGAACTAAAGATCGATCGATCGATAAGGTATCCGGTGGGCGATGGCTTTATACCGAAAAAGTGTGGTGCTCAATGATAGCAGATGAAAAAGGAGCGCCGCCGCCCCATCCAGTCGGGCCTCGCGCTGGCGGCGAGGCTGCATCGTGACCTGGCGACCCGCGTGCGCCTCCTCGTGCTCCGCATGGCGTCATCATCATCCATTGCTCGCAATCACGACCTGATCCCGTCCGCGTCGTCGTCGCAGCATCAGCAACTCGCCGCCGTCGGACTGCTAGGGAGGGGAAAGGACGGCACGCTCGTGTACCCGGCGACGCAGATCCCCTCGAGGTTCGCGCCGGACGCGTGCGTGGTCGTCGAGAGGGTCTCCGCGGCGTCCTCGAGCAATGCGTGCATCGACGCGTCGGACGCCGCCGCGCTCGTGCGAGCGGGCCTCGACGACGAGGTCGCGATCAAGGACGTCAGAGACGAGGTGTCGGCGCAGGCGGAGGCGGCGATTCACGCGCACCTGAGGTCGTGCTTCAGGGGGGCGCACAGGATGACGCTGTGCTGCTTGCACCCGAAGATAGCATCGGTTTACGTGGACGGCCACGTGCTCCTCCCGATGCGCGTGGGAGCGTCGATCGACAGAGACGGCCATTTCAAAGACGCCGCGTCGAGCCTGCTCGACCTCTCTAGGTGCGTCCTCGGAGCGCTCGCCGTGATGCACGAGAACCGCGTGCTCCACCTTGACGTCAAGCCGCAGAACGTCATGTCGACGACGTCTATGAAGTCGTTCGTGCTGGTGGACTACGACCTGACCGCGCACGTGGACGACGTGCTGGACGCGATGCGCGACGGCCCGGTGCCGGTGGGCACGCCGGGGTACATCTCGCCGATCCTGCTGGGTCGCATGGAGCCCGCGTACGTGCGGTGCTGCCTCGCGGCTTCGTCGGACGCGTACCAGAGGGCCTGCGCGCGACACGGCGTGCGCGTCCCGGTGCTGGATGACGCCGAGTGGCTCGAGAGGTTCACCGTCATGCGGCACCGAGCGCTCTCGTCCTCCTCTGCCGCGGCCGCGCTTCTACCTCACATCGACCTGCACTCCCTCGCGATCACCCTGCACCGCCTGATGAACCCTGTCCCTCCTCCGAGACCAGGCGACAACGACACTGCGCGACTTCTCGCTCTGGTAGGGGGGCTCGTGAGCGACTCGTTCGAGGACGCCCAGGACGCGCTGCGCTGGCTGGCGGCCACGGGGAAGCAGCTGCAGTAGCAGCGGCAGCAGCAGCGCAATGCGAGAAAGGTTGGTGGCAATGCGCCCATGCTTGTGCTTTTCTTTCCAGCCCACAGAGCAGTAGACGGACCTCTCTCCACCCAGGAAAGACCGTGCTCTCCCATGGATGCGCGGCACTTGTGCAGCATGCCATCAGAAACTCTGCACCGCGTCAGGGCTCCACTGCAATGGGACTTCGTAGGTGGACGTCAACCCGAAGGCATTAATAGATTAAGGTGCCTGTTGAAGAGGTCGAGTGGTGATGTGGTTGGGTTTCGATGCAACACAACCTTGCCATTGAAGACCGTGAGGGTCTCGATGACCCGTGTATCATTGATAAACGCCCACCAGGTGCCGTCCGGCACTCCGGTGGCGTCCTTGGGATATGGGGCCCCGGGCGGGGTGTACGTCAAACATGTGACGTCGAGGGTCCCGTTGTAGTAGATGTGCGGCGCCCAGGTGCACTTGGTCACCGGGCGTCCGGACGCGCCCACCTCGGTCGCGTAGGCGTTCGCGACGAACTCCGTCCAGCGGGCGAGGCTTTGCAAGACGGGCCCGTCGTACGTCATGCCCACGTAGGCGTCGGACTCCCCGACCGCGATGACCCAATGCCCCTTGTAGTCGAGGTCGGTCTTCTGCAGCGCGAGGGGATCGCCGAGCGGGGCGATGTACAGCATGCTATCCGTGTACTGGATGCCGACGCCCCCCCCCACCTCCTCCGGGAAGTCAATGTCGGTCAGCATGTACGCGGCGGCCGCCACGAACAGCGTGCAGTCCACCGCGAAATGCACACCCTCGGCGCCGTCGAGCAGCGCGTCAAGGTCGGCCCTCCGAATGCGGAGCTTCGAGATCGTGTCCGTCGTCTTGGTAAACCAGCTGACCGAGCGCATGAGGACGTCGAGAGCGCAGAGCCTGGTCGCGGACTCAGATGGGCGGGAGAACGCGTTGGCCATTTCTACAGCGATTGCTGATACGGGGTGTAATTGACCACCAAATATTCATCATTTTGGTCTCCGGGGAAGGGAATCAACGAACTTCGACGACGGTACGGCGGAGGTCGGTTACGAAAGTACGGGCATAAAGCATACAAGCATACAAACATACAAACATACAAACATACAAACAGCAATAAAGCAGGCATACTGAATCTCGTCGATCGAACATGAAGTCTACCCTCAAGGCCATCACGCTGGAGTTCTTGCGCGATAGCGTCCTGGTGCGCACCCGTTTTCGTTTTTTCCTTGTGGGCTGTAGGCCCCTTTATTAACACGCGGGACACGCAGGAACGCCCCGTGCCTGGCCCGGGCAGGCGCGACGACCACCGAGTGACCGTAGGCCCCAGCGTCACGCGAGTCGACCTCATGCGGGCGATCGGCCAGAACGCCACCCGCCCGTCCGGCATCAACGACGCCGTGTTCGGGGCCGTCCACGACGACGCCTTCAAGAACACGGATCACGCGATGTGCATGTGCAAGACGTGCGGCGGATCCCACCGAGAGTGCCTCGGCCACTTCGGCCGCCTGCCGATCCCCTTCGCGTGCTACCGCGACAGGTCCAGCCTCGCGACGAGTGCCCTGCTGCACCTGCTCCAGATCTTGGACCACAGCACCGGCGGCATATGCGCGGAGCTGGGCGGCGTCCCGAGAGACCGCCCTTGGCACGTGCGCCTGGACATCCTCGCCGCCCGAGCCGTCAACGCGAAGGCCAAGGCGAACGCAGAGTCCGACGACGTGGACCACGCGACCCTGAGGATCGCGAGTTCTGCTTATGTCTCTGCGTATGCTTCTGCCTCTGCGCCGTCGGCCCGAGGCCAGGCAGCTCGCGCCTCCGCCTGCGCCATCGAGGCTCGCTCGAAGTCGACGGGCAGGACGTGGATCCCCTTCTTCGCGCACCAGGCGCTCGACGTGGTCGACATGGCAGCCCGCGCAAAGTCTCTCGCCCCGCTGCTCTTCGGGAGCGCTGCCGATGACGACGACGATGATGATGATGATGCCGATGCCGATGTTGCCACTGCTACTGCTACTGCTACTGCGGATGCTACTGCTACTGCGGATGCCACTGCGGATGCCACTGCAGATTTCGCCGTGGATGCAGAGGCGCTGGAGATCGCGCGTTCCCTCCTCTTCGTGCGCCACGTCCCCGTCGTCCCCCCGTCCGTGCGGCCGGAGCAGGACGACGGCTGCGAAGTCGAAGGCGGAGGCAGAGGCGCCGCCCTCCGGGCGCAGGACGTCCGCGTGGCGCTCACCGACCTCGTCGCCGTGTGCGACCGCATCCGCGTCAAGCCCCTTCCGCCGGCCGACATCGACGCCTTCTCCCTGCAGCGCTCGCTCGACGTCTACGTGACCGCTGTCAGGACCCGGGTCCGAGGGAAGACGTGCCCCAAGCTCGGCCGCATCCGCGGCTCGCTCATGGGCAAGCGCGTGTCCCAGTCTGCCCGCACGGTGCTCACCGGCGACCCCGCGCTCTCTTTAGACGAGATCGGCGTCCCCGTGGGGATCGCGGACGCGCTCTGGGTCGAAGAGTCGGTCCGGGACGTCGACCGCGCCGCTCGCCTCATCGCGGACCGCTGCGTGGCCTTCGTGGTCATCTGCCCGCCTTCCGCCGGCGCGCCCTCCGCTTCCGTGGCTCCTTTCAGGATCCCGTGCCCCGGCCGCTCGGTCGACGCCGCGAAGGCGTCCGCCTTCGCGGCCAACGTGGCGCCCAGGCTGATCGCGGGGACGTCCGTCCTCTACCGCCGTCTCCGGGACGGCGACGACATCGTCGTGAACCGCCAGCCGACGCTGCACCGCATGGGCATCATGCGCTTCCGCGTCCGCGTCATGCCCGGCCTGACCGTGCGCATGAACCTCGCGGCGACCTCTCCCTTCAACGCGGACTTCGACGGAGACGAGGTCAACCTGCACGTGCCGCAGGGCCCCCTCGCGCGGGCCGAGGCGCGCGAGCTCATGTCGATCGACCGGAACATCGTCTCGGCCCAGGCCAGCCGCCCGGTCGTCGGGCTCGTGCAGGACTCGCTGCTCGCGGCGCACCTGATGACGTCCGGACAGGCCTTCGTCGACCGCGAGGAGATCGGCAGGATCGCGGCGGAAGCAGGCGTCCCCTTCGACCTGATCCCGACCCCGGCCATCCTCAAGCCGCGCGAGCTGTGGACCGGACACCAGGTCGCGTCCCTGGCCGTCCGCCAGGCGGCGCCCTCGCTCTCGCTCAGGTCGTCGGTCGTCGTGGTACGAGGGGACGTCGTGGCCGGCAGGCTGAACAAGTCGAACGTCGGCAGCTCCGCCGAGGGCGGCCTGGTCCACGTGGCATGGAGGCGGCACGGCCCAGCGACCGCCGCCGCGCTCGTCGACGCCCTCCAGCGAGTCGCCGCAGCCTTCCTCTCGGCCGACCGAGCCGTCAGCTTCGGCCTGTCGGACCTCTCGCACGGGCCGCAGGACGGATCAGGTGCAGGATCCGAAGACGAAGACGAAGATGACGACGGATTCGAAGCAGAACAAGAAGAATCCACGGCCATGTGCCGTCTCGACGCGAAACGCGCGGCAGCCCGGCGTCGCTTCGAGGCGAGGGCCGCGGCCGCGCCGTCGCCCAACAGGATGCTTGACATGGTCGAGTGCGGGAGCAAGGGCAAGCTCGACAACGTTGCGCAGCTCGCCGGCGTCGTGGGGCAGCAGACGCTGTTCGGGCGACGCCTGGAGGACGCCGGGAGGGGGCGGGTGCTGTCTTACGACCGCGCCCACAGAAGGATCGGGAGGCAGGGCGTCGACGTGGACGAGGACGACCGCGCACGCGGCTATGTCGCCTCTTCCTTCCGCTCGGGGCTGCACGCGTGGGAGCACCTCCTGCACTTCGTGGGGGGGCGCGAGGGCATGATCGACACGAGCGTCACCGCGCCAACGGTCGGAGACAGGACGCGGCAGCTGGGAAAGTGCACCGAGGACTGCGTCGTGCAGCACGACGGCACCGTGCGCACGGTCGGGGGACACGTCGTTTCCTTCTTATACGGCGACGACGGCCTGGACGGCGCCCGCGTGCTGCGCCGCTACATCTCGGGGGAGGCAACAGTCGACCTCCCGCTCGCGCTGCTGTCCGCCGCAGAGGGCGTCGCCAGAGCGTGCGGAGGCCGCCCCGGCCTTGGCAGGCTCCCGCACTACATCGACGTCCCGTTCGACGACGTTGGTGCTGGCGATTCCACGGAGGCGACGCAGGCGGACGCCTGGGACGTCGCGGACGAGCTCGTCGCTGCTGCATCTGCTGCTGCATCTGCACCTGCACCTGCACCTACCACGCACCTCAGGGACCATCGACTGCCGGACTCGGCGATCGTCGCGGCCCTCGCCGCGGAAGCGATCTCTGCTTCCGGCGTCGGAGGGGCGTCGCTGGCCGCCATCATGAGCGAAGCAGAGCGCTCGAGGGTGCACGCCGGGGAGGCCGTGGGAGCCGCGGGCGCGCAGTTCCAGGGCGAGAGGACGATGCAGCTCACCATGGACACCTTTGCAAGCGCGGGCCAGGTCGGGACAAGCGCCGTCTCGCTGGCGATCACGCGGGTCAAGGAGATACAGACGCTGACGGCGATCCCTTCGCGCGTCTCGGTTCTCTTTTACTCCGACGCGGATCCTTGCGCGCTGCCCGAGGTCACCCTCGAGAAGCTCGTGGCGAACGCCAGGAGGCCGATCTTCTTGCTTCCCAACGCCACCGAGCCCACCCGTCCTTCGACCGCCGCCGACGAGCAAGAGCAAGAGCAAGAGCAAAACGCGCGGCTGGGTCTCCGACTCGCGGCCGACAGGCTGCGCCTGACGCGCACTCGCCGGGAGTTTCCAGGAGGAGCCGGCAGGCCCCGAAAGACACAGAGGCAGCGCAGAGGCGCAGGCATCGAGGAGGCGTTTTCTCGCGCGCTCTGTGTACCCCTCCGCGCACCCAGCAGCACCCAGCAGCATCAGGACCTCGGCGATCTCCTCCGGGCGGCGCACGGCCCTCACCTGTCTCTGGAGCTCCCCGCCGCCGAGGACGACGCAGCCGCCGCCGCCGCCGTCGGACGCGTCATCCTGCTCCGGCCGTCCGTCGCGGTCGCCCGAGACCTCCCCGCGCACGAGCTCGAGGGCCTCGTGTGGTCGCACGTCAAGGACACGTGCCTCTCGGGCGTGCCCGGCGTCCGCTCTGCGAGGACCTTCCTGGAGCCGAGGGTCGTGGCGCATACAGGCATGACAGGCGCGGTCTCTCTCCGCACCGTCGAGGACCAGGCGGTCGTCGAGCTCGACGTGGACCCTGCGAGGTCGGCCTCTACCTTCCTCGCGATCCTCGGGGCGCTCGGCGAGCGCGACTGGAGGACCGCGGTGTCGACCGATTCGCTCGCTGTCTTCTCTGCGCTCGGCGTCGAGGCCTCCCGGCAGTCCATCGTCGACGAACTGAACAAGCTCTACAAGGGCTCGATCGCGCTCAGGCACCTGATGCTCGTCGCGGACGCCATGACCTCAGCCGGGACGCCCACGGCGATCACGCGGCACGGCGTCATGAAAACCGTCGGATCCGTGAAATCCAGGGACAACAGCAACAGCAACTTCCTCGCGCGCGCAGCCTTCCAGGCGCCCGTCGACGTGTTCGACCGCGCCGCGGTGCTCCGCGAGCGCGACGCTCTCCAGAGCATCGCGAGCCGCGTCGCGACCGGCAAGCGCGTCTGCGCCGGGACCGGCCTGCTCCACGAGATCCTTTGGAACCGGATGCATCCTCAACAGCAGCAGCAGCAACAACAACAACAACAACATCCGTCCCTCTTAGATGCCATATCCGTCGCGGACCGCGCCATCGAAGGTTATCACCAACAACAACCTCGGCACCCGCCGTTCGGACGCGCCGCCGGGACGTACGGACCTCCCATCATGCCATTGATCAACCGTGGACGGCCCCCTACTCCCCGACGTCTCCGGCCCCATACTCGCCCACGCACCCCTATTCGCCCGCGTATCAAGCCTACTCACCCACGACCCCCTTCGCCACCGCATCGATGGACGACATGTCCGAGTACGACCCCACATCCCCCGACTGGGCCCCGACGGAGGCGGATCTCACGTCTTTCATCCTGAACCCAGACCTGGAGAACGACGACGGCTCGTCTGATTCATCTGGGGGGTCGGAGGACGACGACAACGAGTGGGCGTAGAAGGAAGACATGAATGACATGGCAGACATCCCAGAATATCCCCCGTGCAGTCTTTTTTGTGCCGCATGGTGTAACATAACAACAGGATGTTCGTGAAAAAGATGATGCACGACAAGTTCGGTTCGATCGTCATCTCGGTGATCCTGGGGCTCGGCCTCGCGGCCATGTTCAGGCGCGCGTGCACCGGGGACGGTTGCATCGTCGTGAAGCCCCCCGACCGCAAGGAAGTCGACGATTACGTGTACAGGATCGACAAGTCTTGTTACAAGTACACGCCAAACGTGGTCCCTTGCAGCAAGTAAACGCGTTCAGCGCGTCGGCAGCGCGAGATGTGCATTGAGGATGCGAGCGACGCCGACGAAGCCCCCGCGGACTGCGAGGCGGAGCGGGCAGCCCGCGAGCGCGCCGGCGTCCGCCCCGTGCTCGAGCAGGAGGCGCACGAGCGGCTCGTCGCCGAACCGGCACGCCCACAGGAGCGCCGAGTCGTGGTCCGCGCGCGCTACCGCGGCGCCGAACCTCTCCAGGAGCAGCCGGGCGACCTCCAGCCGTCCGTGCTGGCACGCGACCTGCAGGGCTGTCGCTACCTCGGTCTCGTCGCCTCTGTCGAGGAGCAGCAGCGCGTCGACCATCGCGACGTCGCCCGCGCGACACGCGGTCAGCAACGGGCTCTCGCGCGAGTTCGCCAGCAGCGACATCGACATAGAATCATCGTCGTCTCCGTCCAGCATCAGGAGGGACGCCTGGAGCGTGTCGTTCAGGCGCCTCTGCGCGTCGAGCTGCGCCCGTAGGGTGCGGACCTCGTTCTCTAGCTCGATGCGCCCTGCGCGAAGGCGGTGCAGCTCGAGCTCTTCTTCGTCATCATCGCCTTCGACCTCGTCGACATCGTCCTCTTCCACGTCATCGTACATCGGTACGGGTACGGGAAAGTGAGGTAACGGTACGTCCTCGGCGTACGGCTGGACCATACTTCAGGTGTTGTTTGTTTTTTCAAACAAACTCGATAATGCGAGTAGAGGACGAGATAGACCTGCTTTACGTGGGGCGCCTCGACGTCGAGTGCGTCCTCGCTCGTGGTGTCCTCGCAGGAGCAGGAGCAGGAGCATCATCCTCATCCTCATCCTCATCCTCATCCTCCTCGCTCTTGCTCGTGGGGATGCTGGTCGCGTTCCAGGAACCCGGCGTGGACCGATGCGTGCAGGTCGGGACCGTCTCTGACGTGATCGCGACGGGAACGTGCTCTCGACTGGCGATGCTGGAGCACGCAGGGAGGTGGATCCCGCCGAGGGCGCTGCGGTACGAGCAGAGCTTCGCGTCGTTCTGGCAGGAGGACCGCCGACGCATGGGCATACAGCTCCTTTGCCACGCCCACGTGGGAGCCCGACCGAGCCGCAGCCCCGAGGAAGTCTTCAGCGCCCGACGTCGCCTGTTCGGGAAGGACGTCGCCCTCCCGCGGGCGGCGCTCCGCTACGCCGCCGACCAGTACACGCCCCAGATGTTCGCGCAGGACCTCGCGGACTCCATGGCGGTCGTCGTGGCGCACCTGCCCTTTTTCGCCGGCATGTCGACGCCGATCGTCGTGCCCTGCCCGCCTGCGGTCGTCGACGGCAGTGGCTTCGCCGTCGACCTGGGCACGAAGCGCCACATCGAGTTCGCGACCGGCTGCCGGCTGGCCGCCGCGAGCGCCGCGGGACCCGAAGGCAAGGGCAGGGGCGTGTACGTGTCCGCCGCTACGGACGCGCTCGCAAGAATGCGCGCGGTGGAGTGCGGGGCGGCCATGGTCCGGTTCCTGTTCGACTGCCAGAATCCGGCCAAACCGGACGTCGCCGAGCTCTGGAGACGCCACGGCAACCCCTGCGTCGGCGTGCTGAGGTCGACGCGCATCGTCCCCGCGGCCCTGGCGCCCTTCGTGTGCGGCAAGCGCGGAGCGCGGCTGGCCGAGATCAAGAGGAAGTTCGGAGTCGACGCGGTCGTCCAAGACGCCGTTCTGTACGTGTTCGGCAGCCCAGCGGCCGCCGAGTCGGCGATAGGGTTCGTGCTCGTGCGGTGCCTGGAACGCGTGAAAGCTGTGAAATGCTTGTGTTTGAGATGACATTCACACGTTGTAAGGACAGCATGCCGGGATCGCCATCGTGACCGCTGCGAACGCCAGTCCAGCGCCTCCGTGGAGGAACATGAGCCTCCTCTCCGTCGCCTCGATCGTACCCTCGTCCGCCGCGAACGCCGGCGTGTCCGCGCTGCGGAGCAGCCGGTCGAGCAGGCAGCTCGCGCCCACGCCGGCGCACGAGAGGACGGACGCGATGACCGACGTCGACACCGACCTGTCCGCGAGGAGCGCGAACAGCACGACGGAGAGCACCCCGAACACGACCGCGCTCGCGGAGTACATGTTGGCGAACGCCCAGTCGTCGTTGAAGACCTTCCCGACGCTCATGGCCCGCTTCGCCCGCACCGCGATCGTCGCGACTGCGACGTTCCGCCAGACGAGGTAGAGCAGGATGATCCACTCGGGCACGATGAGCAGGAGCGGCTTGACGAAGCTCGAGCGCAGCCACAGGATGACGTACATGATCGGGCGTATCACGGCGGTCATCAGGCGCACGAAGCCCCCGTCGTCGTCGTCGTCCTCCCCGTTGAGCATCTTGGACGTCCGCAGCGCGTCCGCGACCTTCCCCGGGATCTCCGACGGGCGCGACAAGGCCTCGATCGCGCCTCCGCTGTCGAGCAGCCCCGGCGAGGACTCCTGCAGCATCTCGCGGATCTTGGCCTCCATCTGCTTCGCGTCCGGGACCTTCGTCTCTTCCCCCTCTTCCTCTTCGCCCCCCCCCACGACGGCCCTCGACGCCGACGACGCAGCAGCAGCGACGACCGAGCGCACGAATCTCGCCATCTCTAATTCGCTGTCGTCGTCATCTTCGCAGTCGTCGTCGCTCCCGCGGATGCCGAATACGTCGTCGACCGTCATTCTCTTAATAAGCCACTAATAAACATGCCCTCGACTATTTTGGCCCACCCTGCGGCGACCATCTCGGCTGTTTCGGGCCTCACAAAATACTAAAAAATAGCTCTTGGAATGTCAGTTCCTAAATTACCGGTAGAGGGTGCGGGTGCGGGTGCGGGTGCACGCGCATTCCACGCGCAACATTTGTGACAGGATCATGATCCTCTCCGACGCCGACGCCGTCCTCCAACAGCGCTTTCTGGATGTGCCCCACCGCATCGCGCAGGGCCGACGCCATCTCGCACGAGCCGGATTCTGGATACGAGATGGTGTGGCGAACCGCCCAGAACTCTGGCTTCGCCGTGTTTTTGCATCCGGCGACCATGATCATGGCCACGTACTCTTTGAGCAAGGTGACCGCTTCGGCGATCGCTTTCCACAGCTGTTCCTCCCACACTTGGAGGATGCTCTCGGCGTCATGGCCCAGCGCGAATTTGACGCGGCGCAGGGCGTTCCTGGCCGACGAGAGCCCGGCGAGCGTGCCGTCGAGCGTCCCTGCGAGCATCGCCATACTCGCGGCCATGGTCGCCAGCGCGTGTTTGGTCGCCGGCTGCCGCGAAGCGGCGGCCCATCCTTCTACGTCACCGAGGCAGAATTCAATGCTCGTGCTATGCCTGCCTGTCTGCATGTCTGCCTGTCTGCCTGCCTGCCTGTATGTGCTTGAAGCTCTCGCACGAGGCATACGGCATGATCGATTCCAATTTTTACCCGAAAAATTGGCGCCTGACGCGCCCCGAAAAGGTCCCAAGATGGACTTCCGCGCGCACGTCGTGGCGCTGCTGTTCGGCGCGCTCGCCGGACAGATCCTGTCGTTCGCGATCGAGGTCGCCAAGTTCCCCTGGAAGCAGCTCAAGTTCTTCACCGCGGTGGACAAGGTCGCGACGCGCCGCGCGGTCGCGTTCGTCACGCGCAACGGCGTCTGCACCGGCTCGGTGATCGACGGCGCCAGGGCGCACCCCTCGGGCGTCGCCTTCGGCTGGCACCGCCGCTTCCTTTGGGTCGCGGTCATCGACGTCACGCCCGGTCAGCGCCACTGGGGCGAGGAGATGGCGATCGACATGATCGTGTTCTGGCCTTGGTGGCTCGCCCGGCCGGAGGAGCTGGTGCTCCCGACGCCCGTCACGGGCGACGAGATCAACGAGGGCAGCGTGTGGGAGGTCGTGCTCGCCCTGGGCTGCTCCGACTACCTCGCTTGGACGCCACCTCGCCGTCCCCGGCGGCGGACCGCGAACGTTCTACGTCAACGGGCCGTTCGACACCGGAAAGACGGTCGCCGCCCGGATCCTGGCGCACAAGATGGGCGCGATGTACGTCGATTCGTACGACCCGCTGCATCACAAGTACAACGCGCTGATGCGCGACGCGCAGCCAAACGCGAGCACGCCTCTCGTCGTGGCCGTGGACGAGGGAGACCTCAAGATGCTCGAGGCCTTAGATCCGACGCGCAGCCAGACGACGCGCAGCCAGAGGGGAGACCAGATGTCGGTCAAGATGGGAGACTGGTACGACAAGGGGTCGGTGAACGGATACTTTGACAGGATCAACGGGGACTCGCCGAACGTGGTCTTGGTCGTCACCGGGAACACCCCGTTCATGAAATTGCAGGCTCAACTCGACGACTTGTCCATCACGAAGGCGTCACGCTTGACCGTCGTCAACGTCGGGGGAGGACCCGAGTACGATCGGGACGGACTCCACCATCCCGTCGCGCCGGCAACCCCCAGCGCTGAAAGCGACTTCGAAGAGGAATAGCTTGGCTTGACGGATGTTTTTTTCCTGCAGTCACGGGGCTCCGATGCGGAGGAGCTCGCGGTGCGGCATCAGCAGGCGGTCGACGAGGAAGCGGTACGCGTCGTCCAGCTGCTGCATCGTGTGCGCCCCCACGACGATCGCCTTGCCGCTCTGGAACACCGAGCAGGTCACCTTGCGGCACCGGCCGGGCCCGTCGCCCTCCCCGCGGCCGTCGCACGGCACGTCGCCGCACCGGCAGAACCCTCCGTCGTCCGCAGCGCCGCCGGAGGGCGCGCAGCAGTTCCAGTGGTATCGCACCTGGACCCCGGGGTAGATGCAGGGCTCGTAGCAGCAGGGCACGCGCGGGAACCTGTCGCGGACCAGGCGGTGGAGCGCGTCCCGTCGGACGCTGAACCCGACGTCGAAATCGCTGTTGATCAGGCAGACGCGGTACTCGGCCACGCGGGGGTCGGGCGCCTCTTGGCCGCGGCAGCTGCAGCAGCTGCTGCAGCACCCGCGCAGGAACTCGACGAGGCGCTCGACGACCTCTCGCCCCTGCTCGACGCGCTTGGCGCCGGTCAGCTGCACCCGGCCGTTCCGGAAGACCTTCATGTTGACCCGCGTCGTCGACGATTCCGCGACGGCGAACACGAGCGTCGCCTGGTTGGCGAAGCGCTTCTTAGGGGTTTCCGCCGCACCCTGGAGCTTGCCGTCCACGTCAGCGTCCCTGACCCTGGAGCGCCGCCGGCCCGTCTTGGGGGGCGGCTCTTCTTCGCCGAGCGCGCGCCCGTCGAGCTCCGCCCTGACGACGCGGATGTCTGATCCGGAGCCGTCTGGACCGATCGGGACGGTTCGCAGCAGGTCCGCGAGGTCGACCAGGACACCCACGTCTCCCACCGCCGTGATCGTCGAGATGGAGTACGGCGTGGTGACGTTCGACGCCATGCGCGGACCCAGCGGCGGCGTGCAACCTGAAAAGACGGACTGATTCGTGGCTACTAATGCGTCGTTTCCGCTTTATGCCAACGTTATTTCACTGCTTTTACACCAAACGCAATTGAGAATGGGACACCCTATCGTCGACGGCGGACATCAAGACCGCGAAGAAGCGGACGAGGGCGACCGCGGGCAGAACCTGCAAGTATGCCAGGGGACATCAAAGACAACATCATCACGAAGTTCGTTGACAGGGACAACTGCGGGAGCCACAACATCGGGATCATCTGGCTGAGCGACAACGTCGTCGGCAGGA
>NCBI01000063.1 GCA_002255365.1 Chromatiales bacterium 21-64-14 | reverse complement strand
CGCCGCGACGGTGGAAGCAACTCTTCGCCGACAACCCGCTCCGCTCGCCCTTGCACACCCTCCACGCGTAGACAAGAACGCCGGTGGGTTACCGGTTACATTCGGCCGCTCCCATCCACGATCGGAGCGGGCGTGTAATCGGTGCCGTGATGGTTTTCCATGACGTCAGCGCGGCGCGGGCGATGGTGCTCAAGATGTCTCATCTGGCGCAGCACGATTTCCTCACAGATTTACCCAACCGCGTGCTGTTGAATGACCGGCTTGCACAGGCGATTAATCTGGCCCACCGTCGCGGAAAGAAATTGGCGGTGTTGTTCATGGATCTGGATATGTTCAAAAACATCAATGATTCCCTGGGGCATATTGTTGGCGACAAATTGCTACAGTCGGTTGCCGGACGCTTGCTGGCCTGTGTGCGCAATACGGATACCGTAAGCCGCCAAGGCGGCGATGAATTCGTGGTTCTGCTTTCGGAGATCGAACACTCGGAAGACGCGGCATGCCGCGCGGAGAATATCATCTCGGCAATGGCGGACCCCCACAGTGTCGCGGGCCATCATCTCAATATCAACATGAGCATCGGTATCAGCGTCTATCCGAATGACGGCGAGGATGCGGAGACGCTGATCAAAAATGCCGACGTGGCGATGTACCACGCCAAGAAAACTGGGCGTGATAATTTCCAATTCTTCAGGCAAGACATGAATGACCGGGTTGTCGAACGGCATTCCCTGGAAGCCGACCTTCGCGGTGCGCTGGCAGGACCGGGATTAGTGTTGCACTATCAGCCAAAAATATATCTCGAGACCGGGGAAATCACCGGTGTCGAGGCACTTATCCGCTGGCGGCACGCGACACGTGGGCTCCTCTTCCCGGACCAATTCGTATCCTTTGCCGAGGAGTGCGGCCTCATCGTGCCCCTCGGCCGCTGGGTGCTCCGCGAAGTATGCTATCAACTCCGTAGCTGGCTTGACGCGGGCCTGCGACCAAGTCCTGTGGCGATCAATGTGTCCGCGCTCGAGTTCCGCAATAAGGAATTTCTCGAGGGCGTTCGCGACATATTGAAAGAGACTCACCTGGACCCGGGCTATCTCGAGATCGAGCTGACCGAAAGCGTACTCATGCAGGATGTCGACTCCTCGATCACTATGTTGCAGGCACTCAAAGCAATGGGCATTCAACTCGCTATTGATGACTTCGGTACCGGCTATTCCAGTTTGAATTATCTGAAGCGGTTTCCAATCGACACCTTGAAGATCGACAGGTGGTTCGTGCGCGACATCACTACCGATCCCGACGATGCCACCATCGTCCGTGCGGTGATCGGCATGGGTAATAGCCTCAATAAGCGGGTCAGCGCCGAGGGCGTGGAAACCGGAGGACAGCTTGCATTCCTCCGCGCTGAGGGTTGCGGAGAAGGGCAAGGTTACTACTTCGGTCGGCCGGTACCGCCGGAGCAATCCGGCTGTTACGAATCCCGCCGCGATTGGATAGCGGCAGGCGGGTAAAACGCTGCCCATTTTTGTATGCAGTGCCATTGTCAGCGTGAATTGATCAGACCTTCCCTAGGAGAAATCGCAATGAATACAGTAAATATTGCAGCAATCGTGCTGGTGGTAGGTGGGGTGCTGGGTTTGGCGTACGGCGGCTTCAGCTACACCAAGGATACCCATGAGGCCAAACTTGGCCCGATTGAATTGTCGGTAAAAGACCAGAAAACGATCAACATACCGGTTTGGGCTGGAGTTGGGGCGATCGTGATCGGGGGCATACTGCTGGTTTTCCAAGGCAACAGAAAATAGTGGCGCGCGGATGGATGGACGTTAGTCACTTTTGTTCTTGATTATTGGCATCAGATCCGCAACCAGCGGTGAGAGCGGCTGCGTGTAGCAGCGACGTAGGCCGATACCCTGGACAGGTTGGAGTGAATACTGACGGTGTCGTTGTGTTAGGGATATTGGGGCCCGTTGTCGCCTGCAATACCCGCGCGGGTCAAGGTTGGGTGTGTCGAAATGACGCCAACGTCCTACTGAAATCCACTGCCGGTTTCGTTGTCGATGACAAGGGTCGCATAAGCAGTCTGTCAATTGATGGCCACAAGCTCTTGAAGGTGCGCAGATAAATGCATTGCCAGGCGTCAATCTCGAAGGGTTAAGGTTTCCCCCGCGCCGCCTTCGCTGTGCGCTTGCCGCTGTTGGAGGTTGGGATGAGGGTGATCGAGCAAGTAGCTTACATCATCTCACCCGCCTCCCTCTCTCTGAGAGAACGGGCGTTCCAATAGGTTTGCGGCGATGCGAATATCCAAAATAAAATTCCAAATTGCGTGGCGTATTAGGCTATGGTTCGGTCATACGTTGCTTTATCGGCTTGATAACATCCACAAGACGCTGCTTCCAGGCCCCTGCGGTTGAGAACCGTGATGGTTCCACGGCTATAGTTGATCAACTTGCGCTTTTGCAGTGAGCCCGCGGCTTTTGTGATGCCGACCCGACGAACGCCAAGCATGTAGGCGAGAAATTCATGGGTGATATGCAATTTGTTTGAGTGCGCCCGGTCCTGAGTCATCAATAACCAGCGGGCCAGGCGCGCCTCCACCAGATGGAAGCGTGTGCATGCCGCCGTTTGCGCGAGCTGACTCATCCGCACATAGATATATCGGTTAATGCCCCGTTGCAGTGCCGGGCTATGTCGCAGTTCGCGGCGAAAGTACGAAGTTTTCATGCGAAGCGAAATACCTTCGCCCTGCACCAAGGCGCGCAGCGGCGAAACATCGATACCGAGCGCGAGTGCGATATCGTGCATGCCTTCAGTGCCGACCAGTGCCACCTCTAGACAGGCTTGGCTGTCGATCGGACTTACCAAAGAGATATAACTGTCGGTAGGAAAGTAGACATGGTGGATATGGTCGCCGGGTTCGCAGAGAACTTCACCGAATACGAGTTCGACTTGCTCGCAGTTAGAAAGGAGATGTTGCCGATCCTTGTGGGGCAGCGCGGCAAGCAGACGATTCGCATGGAGTGCGGGTGCAGTGGGGGGCATTGAAGTCTCTTGTGGTGTTGTGTCTAATGCTAACCGTCGGCACAAGGAGAGTAGGTAATGCAATCCTTGCGTCCGGTGGCGTTTGCGGGGTGACGGTATGCCCGATACGGCCTGCTCTCCCGGGGACACAATTCCCTCGCCGCTGGTTAGTGGCTGCGCTTGGTGGACTGCTTCGCAACCAACGAGACTTGATGCGTCGCGCGTTCCTCTCCCCACCATTCCAAGGTGGCGCCGCTCACGGTGGGGGGTAGTTAGGGTCGCGGTTGAGTCCTTGCCGCCGGACCCTGCCGTTCGCGGCGCCAGCCTGAAAGATAGGCTGAAGGGCTGGTAGATTCTGTTCGGTGTCGAACATAGCGCGCATTTGATGAGCGTCTTTTCCCGCGAATGGAGAATTTGTATGCATTTGGGCCAATAGCAGTGTTTTGAAAGAAAATTGTCTGACGGAGAGGGCATGCCTTGCTGTGCAAGGGGTCACACGGCGATCAAGTCGGGGAGCAGGCGATCAAATTCCTTTTTGACCACTTGATAGCATTCGCAGGCCTGCGCTTCCAATCCCGGCCGATCCAGGATGGTGATGTGTCCGCGACTGTAGAGAATCAGCCCGATGTCTTGCAATTTAGCGGCGGCTTCCGTGACGCTTTCGCGACGCACGCCCAGCATATTGGCGATCAACTGCTGGGTCATGGTCACGTCGTTCGAAGGCAATCGGTCCAAACTCATCAGCAGCCAGCGACACAGTTGCTGGTGTATGGAATGATGCCGATTGCATACCGCCGTCTGGGCCATCTGGGTAATCAGCGCCTGGGTGTAACGGAGCAACAGATGCATCAGCGGCCCGGCACGATGGAATTCATTCTTGAGCAACTGTGCTTTGAGCCGGTACCCGTGGCCAGCGTTCTGCACTATGGCCCGGCTCGGTGTGCTTTCACCGCCCATGAACAGGGCGATACCGAGTATGCCTTCTTTTCCCACCACCGCAATCTCGGCTGATGCGCCATCTTCCATGACGTAAAGCAGTGACACTACAGAAGTCGTGGGGAAATAGACATGACGCAACTGGTTACCGGATTCGTAGAGGACGTCGCCTAGCGGCATTTGTATGTATTCGAGATGGGGAAACAGGCGCTCGCACGCGGACTCGGGCAGGGTGGCGAGAAGATTATTTTGTTTTGGGTTCGGGAGAGTCATGTGTTGCCTCCAGCTTGCCGGAATCGTTAGAGTTCCCTCTATCGATGACAGGGTGAAGAGGCCGATATATGAATGATTTCCGTCAGCGCAGTATAGCGTTGCCCCTCCCATATGTCATATACCGCACATAACGTCATGTTCGCAAAGGATTTGGCGCTTCCGTTCATTAAGTCGTCGATGCGGGGAGATCTGTCCAAAACGCGCGGAGCTACGCCCAGCCCCCCACGGGTGGTGATGCGCATTCCGTCCGTTTCGCGGAAGAACGCGTGGTGCTGCTCGACGCCACCGCGTCGGCTAAGAGGCGCAGAAGGGAGGGCTATGAAAGCTGGCAAACATCGGGCGGGCGTGAGACCGTGTCGGGCGGCTGTGACTCGCTTAGGTGGCGAGTTCTACGGGCGACCATTAGGTAATCGCGGCTTAGTGCGTCAGACACGGGGGGCCTCCGGTTCGATCGCCGGACATCCCGCGTCAACCGTGCGCTATTCGCGCGCCGGCGGGGGTGGTGCCCCTTACGTTCGCCCACCGCGCTTTCGATTTCCGCTGTCCAACATTGGCGGGTCGATCGTCGTGGTTAACTGGCCCCGGGCGACGTTTCCCCGTGTGCCGCCGACCCCAGCGATTTTTTTGCATCTTATTGCGTCGCGCACGCCAGGGATAAGGGTATAGTACGCGACAGGTGTTATATTTGCGGTTGCCGTGGCGGCTGTAGGGGATAATGCGTGATGCCCGATTATGGTCGGCGCGCTGCAATCGATTCGGGAAATGATGGTAAATCAGCACAACTTGAAGTATTGAAATTCTCATTAGTTCAGCTGCTTATTTGATTTTTGATCTTAGAGACATGCGGAAACAATTTGTAATTTTCCGGTCGGGGGTTCGAATCCCTTCCCCAGCCCCGCTCCGTCGTCCACGTGTTGCCGGTGGCGCTACCGGGCCCGGCTCCGAGCCCCGGCGATGTGACGCAGGTCTCAATTTTGCCTGCGCAACTCCTGCTATCGTGCGTCGCGCCGTGGCGCGTGGCGCGCCGTATAAGTGGGTTGTTGGTACCAGAACGGAACGCAGGAATCGCAGAGAGCTTTACCGGTACTACCGTCCAATAGTCGTGGAATTCTGACCGGCTCGTCGGCGGGAGTAGTCTGCTGAATTGCAAGCACTGGAGGAGTTTAACCAATGAAGAAAGCAAGCCTTATCACGATCGTTGCCGCCGTTTCCCTCGTCCCCTGCCTAGCGTTCGCCGCGGGCCCGCGGCCCATGGTTCAGGGTGTCGCCGGTCAGTGGCTGGGACCCTACGCAGGTGCGCAGTTCGGGTTCAACGACTCCAGCGCCGCGGGACTGAACAGTGAGGTTGGCATCGACGGTGGATTCAGCCTGGGCTACAACACCGCGCTACCCCTGAGTGGCATCCCTCGGCCGGTGGTCGTGGGGGGTAATTTCTTTGCGGAGTTCAACAGCCAGGAGACCCATAATGCGGGGGTCAACTACGGCTCCAACGTGTTCGGTGTCGATTTTCTTGCCGGTTACCCCATGGGCGCCGACGGCCGGATCCTCCCCTTCATCAAGTTCGGGTTCGGTTCCCTCAGCGGTACCGGGGACGCCGGAGGCAGCGATGTTAGCGCGCGGATCGGCCTGGGCGCGGAGCTGAAGATCAGCCCGCAACTGGGCCTCGTGGGGCAGTGGATGCATCAGGATGCAAATCACATCACCAACGACAACTTCACCGTAGGGGTCAACTACCACTTCTCGGTCTACTAACCGGCACCAGGCGGCACGCGACCCGGTAGCGGCTTAGCTGGGAGAGGGGGCCGGACCCGAGCGAGCGTCCAACAATGCCCGGGACGGGCAGGGGGCGGGCCGGATGGATTCCGCGGCCCGATCCTTCTTCGCCACCGAGGAGGTTGGCTGCCTGCAAGCAGCCTGCTACAGATCCGGAGGCGTATTCCCGCGTCCTATGGCGTAGTGGCTGAAGCCGAGTTGTGCGAGACGCTTTGGATCGTAGAGGTTGCGCCCGTCGAAGATCACTGGATGCCGGAGGCGCTCCTTGATGCCCGCGAAGTCCGGGCTCCAGAAGGCATTCCACTCGGTGAGGACGATCAGGGCGTCAGCGTCCTCCAGGGTATCGTCGGCATCCTCGCACAGTACCAAGTCGGCGCGCTCGCCGTAGATGCGCCGCGCCTCGTCCATGGCCGCCGGATCATGGGCCCGTACCCGCGCGCCCTGTTCCCAGAGCTTTTCCAACAGCACCCGGCTCGACGCCTCGCGCATGTCATCGGTATGGGGCTTGAAGGCCAGGCCCCACATTGCGAAGGTAAGTCCGGAGAGCCGGTCGTTGAAGTGCTTCCGGATCTTGTCGAATAGCACGCTCTTCTGGCGGTTGTTGACCACTTCCACGGCGCGCAGCAGGGTCGCGTCGTAACCCACCGCTGCGGCGATTCGCTCCAGTGCGCGCATGTCCTTCGGGAAACAAGAACCGCCGTAACCGACTCCCGGGTAGATGAAGTGATAGCCGATGCGGGGATCGGAACCGATCCCCGCGCGGACCTGTTCGATATCCGCGCCGAGGCGGTCGGCGATGTTGGCCACCTCGTTCATGAAGCTGATTTTCGTGGCAAGCATGGCGTTGGCCGCGTACTTGGTCAGTTCCGCGGAACGGATGTCCATCACCAGCAGCCGGTCATGGTTACGGTTGTAGGGTGCGTAGAGGACGCGCAGCAGTTCCGCGGTGCGCGGATTGTCGGTGCCCACCACGATCCGATCGGGGCGCATGAAGTCCTCCACGGCCGCGCCCTCTTTCAGGAACTCCGGGTTCGATACCACATCGAACTCGATTGCTACCTGACGCTCGGACTGCACGCGGCGGATGGTTTCCCGCACCCGATCGGCGGTGCCCACTGGGACGGTGGATTTGGTCACTAGGATACGGTAGTCCGTCATGCAGCGCGCGATGGTTTCCCCGACCGCGAGGACGCTGGAGAGGTCGGCGGAGCCGTCTTCATCCGGTGGTGTGCCTACGGCCACGAATTGAAACAGACCGTGTTCAACACCCCGGACCGGATCCGTGGTGAAGTCCAGGCGGCCGGAGGCGCGGTTCTTCGCAACCAGATCTTCCAACCCGGGTTCGTAGATCGGGATCCCGTCGTTTTGCAGCAGCGCGATCTTGGCCTCATCCCGGTCGACGCACAGTACGTCGTTACCGACCTCGGCGAGACAGGCTCCGGTGACCAGCCCGACGTAACCGGTTCCGTAAATTGTGACTTTCATAGTGGATCCCGTTTGGCGGAGGTTCGCCATGAGCGCTGATGAGACTAGGACCGCGCCCGATGGTGTTACAATAAGATGATGATTTTAATATATACATTAAGCATGGTCGCGTTCGTATTCGCCGCGGCGCACGTGCTGTAGGACCCGGCTCCGAGGGAGCCGCAACACTATAGACCCTCGGTCCGGGGGTGGGAAGCAGGTCGTGGGCGGCGCCCCCGGTCATCGTTTTAGCGCGGACGGCGCGCGCGCAGGGTCCGTTCCCATTCCAGGGAGGTCCGTACCGTGAACTCCAGGTCGTCGTGTTGGGGTTCCCAGCCGAGGACCCCACGGATCCGGTCCGCCGCCGCCACCAGGGCCGGTGGATCGCCCGCCCTGCGTGGCGCTTCCACGATATGCAGGGGTCGGCCACTGACCCGCTGTACGGTATCGAGCACCTCCCGCACGCTGGCGCCGTGCCCGTATCCGCAGTTCAGGGTGGCCGATGCCCCGCCCGCCCGCAGGTACTCCAGGGCCTTGATATGGGCGCAGGCGAGGTCTTCCACATGGATATAGTCCCGGATCCCGGTGCCGTCCGGCGTGGGATAATCGGTGCCGAAAATCACTACTTGGTCCCGGGCACCCACCGCCGCCTCGCAGGCTACTTTGATCAGCAGGGTAGCGTTGCGGGTGGACTGGCCGATCCGACCGGCGGGATCCGAGCCCGCCACATTGAAGTAGCGCAGGGTCACATGCCGCAGGGGGGAGGCCGCAGCCAGGTCGCGGAGCATCCACTCCGTCATGAGTTTGGAGGTTCCATAGGGATTGATGGGTGCCGTGGGCGTATCTTCCGACGCGCGGGAGTCCGGTGGGATTCCGTAGACCGCCGCCGTTGAGGAAAAGATGAAATGTCGTACCCCAGCGTCCAGACAGCAGGCCAGGAGGTTGCGGCTGCTGCAGGTGTTGTTTCCATAGTATTTTAAGGGGTCTGATACAGATTCCGGCACCACGGTATGGGCGGCGAAGTGCAGGACTGTGTCGATCCGGTGGGATGCGAGTAAACGATGCACCAGGGCTTGGTCCCCGGTGTCGCCCACCACCAACTCGCCATGGGTTACCGCCTCGGCGAAGCCCGTGGAGAGGTTGTCCAGTACCGTGACCCGCTCGCCTGCCTCCCCCAACTGACGCACCACATGGCTACCGATGTACCCGGCCCCTCCGGTGACAAGAATCCCTGTTTTATCCATCGTTTTGTGGTTTCCAACCCCGCGGCCGGCCGTGGTTTCGCCCCCACAACGAGGGTGGTTGGGCGCGGCGAGACTGGGATTATAACCCCGGGAGGGCAGTCTCCCGCCAGTATTCCGGCGCCCAGGCCTGAGGCAACTGTCACGAGAAGTTGACAGGCCCCCGTTCCTCCAGCAAAATTGCTCGCTTACGTTGCGGGAGGGGTTCCCGAGCGGTCAAAGGGACCAGACTGTAAATCTGGCGGCTCCGCCTTCGTAGGTTCGAATCCTACCCCCTCCACCAAGCGGGTACGGGTTCAGGGGAGCGATGCTTCATAGCACAAGGGCGTGTGTTCTCGTCCCCTGACGTAGGCGGGTGTAGTTCAATGGTAGAACCTCAGCCTTCCAAGCTGATGACGTGGGTTCGATCCCCATCACCCGCTCCAGCGGTGCGGCGCGTAACAGTTCGCAGGTAGCTCATTGCCCACATAGCTCAGTCGGTAGAGCACTTCCTTGGTAAGGAAGAGGTCACCGGTTCAAGTCCGGTTGTGGGCTCCAAGTGGTGTGCGCGCCGGACGTACGGCGCAGGTTCAAGGCCCGCCGATACAGGATGAACCCCGTTCTCAGCCGGGGCAAGGGTCGTTAAACGGACGGGCCGGCTTTGAGCCCGGTACGCGGCGGGTGTCAACCAAAGCCAAGGTCAACTTAAGAAAGTCTGAGGAGAGCGTTCGATGTCCAAGGGAAAGTACGAGCGTAAGAAGCCGCATGTAAACGTGGGGACGATAGGCCACGTGGACCATGGGAAGACGACGTTGACGGCGGCGTTGACGA
>NCBI01000062.1 GCA_002255365.1 Chromatiales bacterium 21-64-14 | reverse complement strand
GTAAGCGCGATCGTAAGCGCGAACGCGATCGCGAAAGTTTCTACGGGTCGTCGGAGCCGGTGCGCTCGAAAGACCTGACCAGCCAGGGCGTGACTACAGCGGACCCGACCGCGTGCACGCTGTGGCCGAGCGGGTACACGTTCGCCAGCGAGGGCCTCGTCGCGCACCCGGAGAGCACGCCGGAAAACCCGATGTGCATCTTGACGGGCGACGGGATGGGCCTGCTGACGAACGACGACCCGACGCAGTGCACGCCGCAGGCCGACCAGCCCGAGCTGAACTGGTACAACCCTTTGAACCAGCCGCCGGGCACCGTCGGGGCGCTGCAGTCGGTCATGCCGGGCTACGTCGCGGGCATCCAGAGATGCGTCGCGAGCTTCGCGCCCGGCGCGAGAGCGTCGCAGCTGTCCACGTCGGACCAGGCCATCTCCCTCGCCGGAGCCAACATCCGGCGGCGGCGGCCTCAGAGCAGCAGCAGACCCAGTCGCAGCTCGTCGCGCTCACGACGGCAAACAGCCAGGCGCTCGTCAACGCACAGAACACGTACCAGGCCCAGTACGTCGCGCTCCAGGACGCGTTCGAGCAGCGCCTTCGGCAGCAGATCCAGGCAGACCAGCAACTGCTCTCGGCCGCTCAGACGAGAGAGTCGAGCCTGTCGAGCCAGCTGGGGGCGTGCCAATCGGCCGCCGCAGCAGCCCAGGCAGCGGCCCAGGCAGCGGCCCAGGCTGAAGCCCAGGCGCAGGCGCAGGCCAGGGCGGCGGTCCAGGCCCAGGCCAAGGTGGTTGCGCCCGCGCCGGCGCCGACACCCGCATACCACACCATTCGACCAAGCTACGAGCCGGGCTACTGCCTCGACGTCGCTCATGTTTCGAGGAGTGCGGGCGGCAAAGTGTGGCTGTGGAGTTGCACCGGCGCGGCCAACCAGGCATGGATGTACAATCCCAGCGACCGCACCATCAGGAGCAAGAACACGGGCATGTGCCTCGACGTGTGGGCGTCCGGTACGGCCGACGGCACCTTGGTGGACCAGTACCCCTGCAACGGTGGCCAAAACCAAAAATGGTCGTGGACCAACGGAGGCACGATGAACCCGGAGAGTTCCCCGGACAAGTGCCTCGACGCATACGGCGGGGGGAGAGGAGACGGGACGAGGGTGTCGCTCTGGAGCTGCAACGGCGGGGCAAACCAGAAATGGGTCCAGGACTGATCGCGGCCAGGGCGGTCGCCGCAATTCCCGGAGGTCTCGTAGTGGAGAGATGATCGACGTGCTGATCCCGCACGGCCCCAACGACGACCGGTGCCTCGCCGAGTGCGTCCGGCGGGCGATCGCGCACGTCGTCGGCGTCCGGCGAGTCCACGTCGTCTCCCACGACGCCGAGAAAGCGCGGCGTCTGATCGCGGAGAATGATATCGCAGGAGATATCGTCGCGGTGCACGACGAGGCGACGCCTGGACTGTTCCCGTTCGACCGCCGGTCTGTCGCCGCGCTTCTCCCGGCGGACGCCGTGGGCCGCGCGGGGTGGTACCTGCAGCAGCTCGTCAAGCTCTACGCCGGCCGCTGCGTGCCCGAAATAAACACTGACGGTGGCGGTTTCTTGGTGCTCGACGCCGACGTGATGCTGCTCCGCGACCTGACGTTCGCGCCCGAGGAGTTCCACGTCGGCTCCGAGCACCACCTGCCCTACTTCGCGCACGCCGCGCGGCTCCTGCCCTGGCTCGTGCGCGCCGACGCGCGCTACAGCGGCGTCGCTCACTGCATGGTCATGACCGCCCAGCGCCTCGAGGCGATTTTGGGCGAGATCGAGGCTCGGTCGGGCGGGACGGCGGCCTGGAAGGCGTTCCTCTCGGCGGTCGACCCCGCGCACGCGGCGGCGAGCGGCGCGTCCGAGTACGAGATTTACTTCAACCACGCGCTCCTGCGGCCGCTCGAAACGACGCGGCTCCGAGCCAGGATGCCCTGGGTCGAGTCGACGAGCGTCGAGGCGGCCGTCGCCCGCTGGGGCGCCGAGATCCCCGACCTCGCTTACGTCGCCGTGCACGCGTACGTGCGCGCGCAAGGAGAAGAGAACGCGCAATAGATAGTTGTTACATCTGAGTGTCCCAGGGCACCACCCTCCTACTGCCTCCGAAGATAGTAGACGGACTGCCGCCAAGCAAGTCTTCGCCATCGGTGGGGACGCATCGACCGCAGCACATGCAGCAGAAGCCGCACGTCAGGCACATGGCGATCCCCGTGAAACACGCGATGACCGGCGAGAAAACGGTGAGGCAAACCGCGCATCCGATGGCGCACTTGCTCGGTTGCTGCTGGGAAGCCGTCGCAGCGGGCTCCATCTTTTTCGACACGTTTAACACAACAACAGGACCATTTACACCCTCATTGGCCGACGAACTTGTCCGACTTGTCTCCGAGCATCTTTTTGGTGATTTCGGGGTCGATCTTCAGTATCGCGCCCTTAGCGTCCTTGGGGATGAACATTTCCAGGTGCTCGTCGTGATTAAACGCGTCCATGAGGTACCTCCTGCTGCGCGCGTAGAGCCACATGGTCGATTTCTTGGTGACAGGCGTCGTCTTGACCCACGCGTACATGAGGTCGTACTTCTCGCAAAGATCGTTCATGTACTCGCCCTGTTTTCCTACGAGTTCGGAGATTTCGCCCACCACCGGGAACCTGAGCAAATAGTACTCGATCTTCTCGCCGTTATTGACCGCCATCCGTCCGATCTCGGAAGGACGCGGCCAGCGGCACAGGACCTCGTTACACGCCTCGAGGCCTTCGCGCGTGAAGATGTCGCTGGCGGAATTGAAGTACCCGGTACTAGTTAGGTAATCCCAAAGGGCGTTGATCTGAGGGCCGGTCAGCTTCTTGTCGTACTTGACGCCGTCGAGGCCTTTGACGAAGATGCGCGTGTGCTCTTTCCCCGCGGGGTCGACGGTGACATCGCCGGCCATGCAGCGTTCGAACCGCTGCAGACGATTCTGGGCGTTCTTACGACCTTTTTTGCCGGGAGCCTGAGCAGTCATCTTATTATTCGTCTTGGGTTTCTCGGCTGGGAGTTGCCCCACGTTGGAGTTGGCTACGCTGGAGGTCTTCTTGGGTTTCTCGGCTGGGAAACTCAGTCCCACGTTGGAGGCGCTTACGCTGCTTTTTCCAGTGTAGTAGGTGTTCGAATTGCTTTTTCCAGTGTAGTAGGTGTTCGACTTGCTGCCGGATCGGCGGCTGCTGCCGGACGAAGAAGGGGGGGGGAGTTCCATGCCGACGAAGCGCGTTTAAGTTCGCATGTTCGCATGTACGACACGACATGTACGGGAGAATGAAGAAACCGTCGAGGACGCTGGGCGGGGCGGGGCGGGCGGAAAAAAAGGGGGCGGGACGGGGGGTTGGCGGAAGGCTGGCAGAAACGCGCGTAACCGCGCCGTACGGGGTGACGGGCCTCGGGCTTAAAGGAGGCGTCCGCCAGTCAGATTCTTTCACTCATTTACCGCATCAGCAACAGCACCAATGACGCCCCCCACCACGAGCCCGACCGCCAGCATGGACAGCGAGGAGGCGCTGATGCTGGAGCCTCCAACCAAGCGGCGTCCTCCCTCCGGTTACATCGACGAAGAAGAAGACGACGATGTCTCCCCGGTCACCTCCGAGCGTTCCCTCGGCAGTGGTTCTCGGCAGCAGCAGCAGGAGCAGCTGGAGGAGGACTGCTCGGTCCTTCTCGAGGCGCAGAAGGCCGCGCTCGTGCGCGAGCACCAGGAGCTTCGCTCCCTGGGGATCTCCAAGCCCGCGGTCTTCTGGCAGCGCGTCAACGCCCGCGTGATCGCGCGGACGCGGCCGGTGCGCGACATATACGCGGGCATCCCCAGGGGTCGCCTGACGCACGCTCAGCTGCAGTCGATCACGTTCGGCCTCGTCAAGGTTTTCGTGGCGCGGGCGCTCGCGGCCGACGGCCACGGGGACGTCGGGTACCGCGCCGGTTTCATGTTCGCAGACGACATGGGCCTCGGGAAGTCGCGGGCGATGGTCGCGCTCGTGCTCGCGCTCTCGCGCCGCTTCGACGACCCTGGAGACGACGACGCCGCGGACGACTCCTCCGGAGGAGACAACGGCGTGTCTCTGATCGTCGTGCCGCTCAACACTTGGAAGCAGTGGGTCAACGAGCTCGGGATCCTGCACGGAGATGACGCTCTCCAGTGCTCGTTCGTCAAGCAGGTCAAGAGCGTCAAGAGCGCCGTCAACGGAGGCGCGCAGGTGTACTCTCCGGCGGTCGACGTCGTGCTCGTGTCGAGCGAGATGCTCAAGCACGTGGGCGCGATCAAGTGGGCGTTCGACGGGCGCTTCCGCGTCGTGTCGATCGACGAGGGACACATGATCAAGGACGACAAGACCGTGACGGCCTCCAACGCCGCGCGCATCCACGGCTCGACCAAGGTGCTGCTGACCGCCACGCCGATGGCCAACTCGCAGCGCGACCTGGCCAACGAGCTCGTCTGGCTCGGGTTCCCCCCCGACCGCATCGACACGACGTCGAAGCTCGCGGCGATCAAGCCCTACTGCGTGCTCCAGCGCACGTACGCGGACGTCGGCATCGAGAAGACAAAGCTGACCTACGTCCTGCGCAACGTGCCGCCGAGCGACGAGCTCGCCAAGATCTTCCGCGCGCTCGACGCCTTCAGGGGACGACGCGACGCCATGTCCATCATGCAGATCAAGCGCCAGTCCCTGTTCGACCCGGCCACGATCTACGTGCTCAAGCAGTGGTCCAAGTGGGTCCGCGAGCACGAGGACGACCTGCCGCCCCGCGAGGACGTCGTCGACCGTCGCAGCCCGCTCGCGCAGGCCATGGTCGACGACCTCGCCGCCTCCGCGGCATCCGCGGCCGCCGCGGGCGAGAGCGCGGCCCCCAAGGCCGTCGTGTTCTGCCACTACCACCACCAGGTGTCGCTCGTCTGCAAGGCGCTGTGCGAGGAGAACATCCGCTACGAGCAGCTGACCGGCGACCAGAAGACCGACCAGAAGGACGACGCGATCATGAGCTTCGAGAAGGGCGACGCGCGCGTCCTCGTCGCCAACATGCAGTGCGGCGGCGTCGGGCTCAACCTGCAGTTCGCCCGGGACGTGTACCTGCTCACGACCGACTACAACCCCTTCGTCGAGATGCAGGCGATCGCGCGCGTCTGGCGCATGGGCCAGGAGCGCGACGTGCGCGCGGTCGTCATCACGTCTCCTCTCAACGAGCACGAGGCGCGCCTGCAGCAGCTGCAGTACAAGAAGATCGTGCTCGCGGCCGAGGTGCTCGGCGACCGCAACGAGTACGCGGCGCACGCCGGCCGCCTGTCCGAGGGCAAGCAGCTCTTCGAGGAAGACGCCGCCGCCAACCCCCCGACGTCGGCCTCCAAGAAGCCGCTCATCCTCTCGCCGGCGGCCTCGGGGCGACGCCGCCCCCGCCCCCGCGTCATCGAGTACGACGAGGAAGGCGACGACGAGGGCATGGCCGTGGCGGCCGAGACAGAGGCAGAGGCAGAGCCCGAGACAGAGGTCGAGACAGAGGCAGAGGTCGCTGTCACCGTCTCCGACGTCTATGTCGAGAAGAAACGCCGCGCCGCGGCCGCGGCCGTCGCGAGGCGTCGCCGCCTCCGAATCGAGGCTGATGCCTCGCATGCCGCGGTGGCTCCGCCTGCCCCCCTAGTCCCCAGGGCCGGCTCACGACCGCTCGGCGGGGGGTTGCTGCTGACCGCCAAGGACCGCGCGGCGATCGCCGCCAGGGTCAAGGCCAACACCGAGCGGCTTCTGACAGTGCCCGTGCCCGTGCAAAAGCGCGTCAAAGTCGCCGGATAAATAGTAATAGGCGAGCGGGATGAAATTTGTTTATTGTAATAGATAGAAGGCAATAATGGTACAGAGTGGCAAAGACCACCTCGCGAGCAGCGTCGTGATCTTCGCGTTCCTGCTGGTAATGGCGACGGCGTTGTCGTACATCAACTCGAAGCGGCCGCGGTCGACTTTTGTCGGCTTAGACGTGAACCCGTCGACCCTTTGCGTCGGCCCCGCGGACAACAACTGGTGCCTCAAGCCGAACGCCAACGGCCAGTGGCTCGACCTGGCGCGCAACGGCGCCACGGCCGATAACACCGACAGTCCGACGTACCACTTCACGGAGGACGGAAACATGTGGCTCAACAGGGTGACGATGCACGAAGGCCAGCCAGCGCTTGGAGGCTGGGTGGCCGACCACATCGGCCAGCTGCAGACCGACGTGGTCAGCCTCAAGTCGAGCTTGAGCACGTTGAATGGGTTAGGAGCATCGGCATCGGCATCCGCATCCGCGGTCAAGCAGGATGTCAAAGCATCCCAGCGGCTTTGCATCGGGAACACGTGCGTGAACGAGGCGCAGCTCATGGCGCTGCTCGCGAGAGAGAGAGACTCGGGCGCGGGAAGCAGCGTCGGGCGTTACGTGTTCATCTCGAGCGACGTGACGCCCGATCACATTTTGAACATCGCCGAGGTGCAGGTCTTCGACCAAGCGGGCAAGAATGTCTCGCAGGGCAAGACCGTCACCAAGTCTAGCGGATGGCAAGGCGACCAGTTCCCGGGCACCAACCTCGTCGACGGCAACCTCAACAACTTCGCGCACACGAGCGGAAATACCGGGGAGTCCCCGTGGATGAAGATCGACCTCGGTGCACCCGTGGAGGTCTCCCGCATCGTCGTGTTCAACCGCGTCGACTGTTGCCACAACAGGATCGTCGGCGCACTCGTGCAACTGCTCGACGCCGGCCAGCGAGTCGTTTTCACGTCGCAGCCGTTGACGAGCGCCATGCGTCAGACCATCGAAGTGTCCATGGGAACGGGCGGCGCAAGGCTGCCTTCGGCGGCCGACGCCGCGCCCCAGGGGCCCCAGGCGTTCGTGCTCGGCCGTTACAACATGGGTCCTTGGAACGCTGGCAACTTCGCCGACAAGGGTGCGTCCTGGATCTGGAACGACCGTAACGCGGCTTCCAATGCCGCCTCCGGCGTGTGCATCAATTTCAACAAGGTGGTGCACGTCGCGCGGATGACGCCCGTCACGGTGCACATCATCGCGGACGACTATTCGGACTTGCGCGTCAACGGCGAGCTCGTCGGCGACGCGAACGGCGGCTGGGGAGGTGGCAACTACCCCAAGCTCGCCGCGACGCTCGTCCCGGGCCGGAACGTCATCCAGATCCAGGCTCGGAACGCCGGTGGCCCGGCCGGCTTGATCGCGTCGGTCATTTCCGACGCCGACGGCAGCGTCATCGAGCACACGGACGCGTCATGGGACGCGGGCACGCTTTGCGACTGAGAAAGTGGAGGAGAAGAGGTGAATATGAATTATGTTTGTTCTAAGTAAGTAGGACGTGATTGTAATTCATCGCGTATCGAAAATCGATGAAGCATATCAAGGATCACCTCGCGGCCAGCGTCGTGATATTCGCGTTCCTGGTGGTCATGATGGCCGCGTTGGCATACATCAACGGCAGGCGGCATAGGTCTACTTTCGTCGACTGGGGCGCGCTCGACGCCGCCGGGAAGGCAATCATGTGCAGCGGCGCGAACGCGGACCCGGCGCACTGCGGGAACCCGTCGACCCTTTGCGTCGGCCCCGCGGAAAACAGCTGGTGCCTCAAGCCGAACGCAAACGGCCAGTGGCTCGACCTGTCGCGCAACGGCGTCACGGCAGATAACGCCGACAGTCCGACGTACCACTTCACGGAGGACGGAAACATGTGGCTCAACAGAGCGACGATGCACGAAGGCCAGCCAGCGCTCGGAGGCTGGGTGGCCGACCACATCGGCCAGCTTCAGACCGACGTGGTCAGCCTGAAGTCGAGCGTGGGCACTTTGAAGGGGGCCGCAGACCACCCCGGTTCGGCGAGCGACATCAACCTTGAGGGCAAGATGTTCTTCAAGGACTCGTCGTTCAACACCGCGCCCGACGGCACCAACAACTCAGACCCCTACTACCTCGAGAAGGTGATCGCGGGGAACAACAACAGCTCGCTGCGCCTCTCGATCAAGGACGATCCGGACGAGAGCCTGCAGATCTGGGGGAACTCGTGCGCCGCCGGCGACTGCGGGGGAGAGGGCATGAAGTCGCACCACTTCAGGGGCGACGGAGCGACCGCGCACCGCGGCTCGGTCGTCGCGGGCCACCCGGACACCACGCTGGACATGGGGTGGGGCTTCAACTTCGGCCTGATGTCTTTCAACCCCGTCGTCAACGCGTGGACCCACTTCCCGTGGAAGGACGGCCGCAACTACATCCGCGGACCCCTTCAGGTCGACGGGAGCGACGCGACCATCAACGGCAAGTTCGTCGTCAACAAGGGCGACGGAGACTGGAACTGGCTGCACGTCGTGGGGAACCACGGCGACACCGCGTACCTCGGCAGCGACGGCACGAACCGCGGGATCTGGGCCGACGGCGCGCGCGACTTCACGATCTACAACCAGGGACACCCGGGGCTCACGGTCAAGCAGGACGGGACCGTCAAGGCCGATCAAAGCCTTTGCATCGGTAACACTTGCGTGAACGAGGCGCAGCTCAAGACGCTTCTGCAGGTCTCGGGCAGCTCGATCGGCACGTCAGCGCAGGAGCAGAGCCTGCTGTCATCCGCGAACACATCGATGAACGGGTCGTCGGCAGCGACGGCCGCGCCATCGGCCAAGTACATCATGTCGACGTTCGGCGTGACGAGCGACGGAGCGTACTGGATCAACCTGCCCCAAGTCGGGCCGAAGCTGGTGTATTGCATCATGAACCCCGCGTGCGACGGCGGCGGCTGGATGCTCGCGATGAAGGGCGATCAGGGTTCGACGTTCGGGTTCCACTCGCCGCACTGGACGACGGCGACGACGGTCAATCCGAACGACGCCACGCGAAACAACGGCGATGCTAAGTTCGACGTTTTCAACGTTTTTCCCGCGAGCGACTGGATGGCCGTGTTCCCCGACGTGCAGAGCGGAGGCGACGTGCTCGGGGGCTACGGCGGCTGGACCTGGGTCGAACCGAACGCGGTCGGTTCGCCGATGCCTCCGACCGCGTTCTTCAAGACCAATGAGCAGATCACGAAGCTTAGCAACGGCGTCGGGTACCCGAAGACAACTCCTACGCCGACGTCTTCGCCCAAGTTCAGCAGCAGCATCTGGTCGACGCAGTCAGGGTTCCAGTGGTACGGGATAAACTACGACACGGTCCAACAGAATGTCGGCGTGTCGTCGTGGGTGGGCAAACAGTGGAACCCGGTCCGTTGGGGCTTCGCGTGGAACAACGAGGCTAACCAGGGGAGCAACGACGTGTCGGGCGGAATAGGCCTATTCGGCAATGGCGGAGGCAATTGGTCCGCAGGGGACCACGTAGATTGCTGCCAGTCGAGCTCAGGCGTGATGCGACCAATGCGATTCGAGTGGTACGTGAGGTAGATAGGTTAGGCTCGTTTTATTAGTCGACGGTACTTTAAGATGTCGCCGTACAACGTGCGCGTCGCGGGGAGCAACCCGACCGTCGTCGCGCGTTCCCCGCGATTGACCGTCGTCCTCTCGGACCCGACGTTCCAGTCCGTCGACTACGGAAGCAACGGCAGCAGCAGCAACGGCAGCAGCAGCAGCAGCAGCACGCGAATGTGCCGTCGGCCTCCCAGGGCCCGGACGAACAACGTCCCCGTCCAGTCGCCCTGTTCGATCGTGCTCGGCCTGGTCGACGGGTCCAACGGCGTCGCCGCGTTCGGCCTTACGCCCGACGACGGCCTCAGCAACGCCAGCGTCCGTTCCATGGGCTCCTACTCGCTCTCTCTCGGCACGCTCTCTGCCGGCGAGGGCATCCTCGTCTCGCCCTCGGCGGTCGTCGTCCGCGCGCCGACGCTCGGCTGCGCGGACCTGTCCGCTTCGGGCGACGCCAGCGTCCTCGGGACTTTGACGGCCTCGCGGTACGCCGACCTCGACCCCACCTTCTCCAGCCCCAACCCCTTCGTGCCCCCCTCGGCTGCCGCCCTGATGCTCGCCTTCTCGACGCTGAGCAACATGATCGGCGTCGTCGCCGAGGCCGCCGTCCTCTGCGCCCCGTCCAACGTGCTTTTGACCGGTTCGGTGCTCGGAGACGCGATCGCCGCCGCGGCCTCCAACGCGGTGCTCGGGATCCCATACTACGACGGGGCGACGACCGACTCGAGCCACGTCGTCGACTTCGGCGCCATCGGGTGCGTCGAGCTCTACGTCGTCGACGGCGGGTGCATCACCTCGCCGGCCTACTCGAACCTCGTCGACGACTTCGAGAACGTCGCGACGCACATGATGCCGCCGTCGGCCTTCGCGGTCAACCGGCTATGGACCACGCTCTCCAACGCCTGCTGGGGGGGCAACACGACCGCGCCGTCGTTCTCGTGGTTTTCTTCGACGGGATCGCAGGCGCTGGCGACGCTGGACTCGAACGGCGTCTTCACGCCATCGGGAGGGTACGGAAGCCTCCCGGTGCCCGCCATATCATCCTCGGTCACGCTCGAGGACTCGAACGTCGCCGCGTCCGCGGCCGCGCTACGGGGCGCGCGGAACGAGAGCATCGCCTACGCCTCTATGACCTTCTGCAAGGCCTCGAGCGCCTGCAACCTCGTGCTGGGCGCGATAGCGGCCGCCGCGGTCGCGTCAAACGCCGCCTTCGCGATCGAGGGCATCGCGTTGGAGGCGTCCAACTACGCGCACTCCCCCAGCAACCTCGTCGTCGCGGGGACGCTCTCGGTGGTCGGCGAATGCAACGCGGCAGGCGTCCGCGTGGGACCGTCGGCGGCGGGCGAGCTGCAGGCGTTCCCCGCCTTCTCGTGCGCGTCGTACGTAGGCCTAGCGCAGACCGCCGGCGAAAACAACAGCAACGTGCCCGCGTCCGCGGCGGCGCTGGCGGTCGCCTTCGCGTCCAACGCGGGCGTCGCCGCCTTCGGCTCGAACGCGGCCGCGTTCGCGTCCAACGCGCTCCCCGCGATCGACTCCGCAGCGTCTTTCGCGTCGAACGCGGCCGTCTGGGACTCGAACGCCGCACTGTTCGGCTCCAACGCGTCGTACTGGGCCTCGAACGCAGCCCTGTTCGGCTCCAACGCCTCTTGCTGGGCCTCGAACGCAGCCCTGTTCGGCTCCAACGCGTCTTATTGGGGCTCCAACGCGGCCGAATTCGGCTCCAACGCGGCCTCGTTCGGATCCAACGCGGCCGCGTTCGGCTCCAACGCGGCCTCGTTCGGCTCCAACGCCGCCTTCGAAGGCTCCAACGCGGCGTCCTTCGCCTCCAACGCGGCCGTGGAAGCGAACGCGTTGGCTGCCTGGGCATCGAACGCGGGAACGTACGGATCAAACGCGGCAGACTCGGCGGCGTGGGGGTCCAACGCGGCCGCGTGGGCGTCCAACGCTGCCCTCTACGCCTCCAACGCGTCTCGCTGGTCTTCCAACGCCGGCGCTTTCGGATCCAACGCGGTCCGCTCGGCCCTGTTCGGCTCGAACGCGGCCCAGTGGGCCTCGAACGCCGCACTCTACGCCTCGAACGCGGCCTCGTTCGGCTCCAACGCGGCCTCTTGGGGGTCGAACGTCGCGTCCTCGGCCTGTAACGCGGCCTCGTTCGGATCCAACGCGGCCTCGTTCGGATCGAACTCGGCGTCCTGGGGCTCGAACGCGGCCTTTTGGGGATCGAACGCGGCCTCGTGGGGCTCCAACGCGGCCGCGTTCGGCTCCAACGCATCCTCGTTCGGATCCAACGCGGCCTCCTGGGGATCCAACGCGGCCTCGTTCGGATCCAACGCGGCCCTCTACGCGTCGAACGTCGCCTTGCCGGTATCCATCGCGGCCCTGTGGGGATCGAACGCGGCGGCGTGGGGGTCGAACGCGGCCTCGTCGGCGAACGACAAAGCCTCGTGGGGCTCGAACTCGGCCTCCTGGGGCTCGAATTCGGCAACGTGGGCGTCGAACGCGGCCGCGTGGGCCTCGAACGCCGGATCCTTCGGATCGAACGCGTCCGCGTCTGCCTCGAACGCGGTGGTCGTCCTCCGGGCGGCGTCCTCGTTCGCGTCCAACGCGGGCGTCTACGGGTCAAACGGGGTCGTCGCGGCGACGTGGGCGTCGAACGCGGCCCGCTGGGGATCGAACACGTCCGAGTGGGCGTCCAACGCCTCCCGGGCGGCGTTCTTCGGCTCGAACGCGGCGTCGTGGGGGTCCAACGCCGCCCTCTTCGGATCGAACGCATCCGCCTTCGGATCCAACGCGGCCGCGTGGGCGTCGAACGCGTCCCCCTGGGCATCGAACGCGGCCGCCTTCGGATCCAACGCGGCCTCGTTCGGCTCCAACGCGGCCTCGTTCGGCTCCAACGCTGCGACCTTCGGGTCGAACGGCGTCGCCGCGGCCGTGTGGGGGTCCAACGCGTCCGCCTTCGCGTCCAACGCGGCCTCGTTCGGATCCAACGCGGCCGCGTTCGGATCCAACGCGGCAGCGTTCGGATCCAACGCGGCCTCCTGGGCGTCGAACGTCGCCCTGAACGCGTGGGACGCGGGGCGGTGGGCGTCGAACGAAGCGTTCAAGGGGTCGAGCGCGGCCGTGTGGGCGTCCAACGCGGCCCTGTTCGGGTCCAACGCGGCCGCGTTCGGGTCCAACGCGGCCGCGTTCGGGTCCAACGGAGCCGCGTTCGGGTCCAACGCGGCCGTGTGGGGATCCAACGCGGCCTCGTTCGGATCCAACGCGGCGACCTGGGGCTGCAACGCGGCCGTCTGGGGCTGCAACGCGGGCGCGTTCGGCTGCAACGCGGCCACGTTCGGGTCCAACGCGGCCACGTTCGGATGCAACGCGGCCACGTTCGGATCAAACGCGGGCGCGTTCGGATCCAACGCGGGCGCGTACGGCTCCAACGCGGCCACGTTCGGGTCCAACGCGGCCACGTTCGGATGCAACGCGGCCACGTTCGGATCAAACGCGGGCGCGTTCGGATCCAACGTCGCCGCCTGGAGCTCGAACGCGGCCGAGGACGCCGCCGCCACGGCCCTGTTCGGGTCGAACGCGGCGAAATGGGCGTCCAACGCAGCTTTCTCGGGGTCGAACGCGGCCCAGTTCGGTTCGAACGCGGCCTCGTTCGGTTCGAACGCGGCCTCGTTCGGCTCGAACGCGGCCTCGTTCGGCTCCAACGCGGCCTCGTTCGGCTCCAACGCGGCCTACTGGGGGTCCAACGCGGCCTCCTGGGGATCCAACGCGGCCTCCTGGGGATCCAACGCGGCCTCGTTCGGCTCCAACGCGGCCTCGTTCGGCTCCAACGCGGC
>NCBI01000061.1 GCA_002255365.1 Chromatiales bacterium 21-64-14 | reverse complement strand
ACGCAGGGCGGCCGGGGCCCAAAAGCTTGTCGCGTTGGCGAGTCGATTTTGGGGACTGGGATGTCCCAAAATCTTTCACGAGGTAGCGACACTCCTGCCCTTCCTCGCGTCACGGGGCACCCATTCCCCGTAACACTCGGCGGTGCGCCCGTGCATGGAAGCACACCACAATGCACCCCGCCCGACGCGGAGGTCGGCCGAAATTCCTTCGGCCGGCCTCCGCCCTTCCCGCCTGACCTCCACGTCGGGCGGCGCAATCAGTGTTGCATGTTTCCACCTTGTCCGTCGGACGTTTCATCACGTCGTCGATCGCCAACACCGGAAATCGGCGGCCAGCTCTGCACTTAGTGCAAGAACCGAGGTTTTGCGTCACGATGCAGCGACAACATCACACGCCAAACAGCCCGATGCGGCCGTTCTGCGTGCGTACAGCGAGCTGGTATGGAACTTGCTGGGTGAGCAATGCGAGCCGCGACTGCGCATGAGCGCCCAGTCGCGCACCCGATACACCAGAGACAAAGCCGGAGGTGAACCATGAAACTGCCAGGAATCGTACGAGACATCGGTGTGGCTGCACTGATCGCAGGAGGCGCCGCACTAATGAGCACACCCGTGCTCGCTGGGCCCGTTCAGTCCGGCCCGGGGCACACCTACCAGAGCAGTGGTGCCACTACGCACGAGAAGTTGAGCAAGAGCTACTGCAAGAAGCACCCAACGGATCCACGTTGTCAGACGCAGCAGTAATGGCACGCAGGGTGTGCGACGATGTTCCGGAAACGGGAGGTACCACTCGCGCCGCCACGCCGGTTTCGATGCGCCGGCACACGCGGCCCGCAGGCTATCCTGCACCTCCTCCCACGTTCCGGGGCAGCGTACACACCCGCCGTCGAGGCCGCGTCTGTGAAAGGCGCACGGTGTCGCAGTTTTCACCAGCGGATGGTTGGACATCCGATGACCTCACGGCAGATTTGTCTTGCCGCCCCCCACGGAGGGGGGGGCGGCCGGGCCCTCACACCACACGTACAGGAGGCAGCGCGTATCTCTGCGCATACCTGGTCGGCAAGCTGATGATAAACAGATCGCGAATCACCGCGGGGATGCAGCGGCACGAATTCACTTCGCGCCGTAGTGAATTGATAAGGCTATGGAAACCTTTCACAACACCTCTGTTAGATTCCGGTCGATCGCCGCCCGACGTACGCTCAGGCTTGTGGGCCAATACGCACCCGCCAAGTGAAGGTACACCACATGATCACATCGGCGGCGCGGTGACAACGGAATGCAGGCCGGGGGATACGCCGCGAGACCACCTACACCGCTTAGCGGCACAATGCCCGGTCCCGGCCCCACTTCCGCGCTCGACGCGGCTACACACGGATATGCTTATCACCGGAGTGGTCACATGGACACGCCGCGTGCAGGCATGAGACGCGTGTTGCAGGCGGTGCTCAGGACGTCCGATGTCCTAAGCTGCACCGCTGAACGGGTGCAGCTCAACGATGCAGCGGTTAGACCGCGAGCGGGGAAGCCCTGCTTCCGAGCGATCATGGGCTGCGCCGCTATCATTACAGCGCAATGTCCGTTTCGGACATGCATAGCGCGAACGGCTACGTCGTGATCAGGCTACGGCACGGAGGGCTAGGCACCAAGCCCGATACCGGACCGGAGGAATCCCTGCTCCGCGCCGCCTCCGAAACTGCGGCTTCGGTTACGGTCCTTGCGCGCTGCAGCGACGGAAAGATCGAGTACATCGGCCCGCATAGTGAACCGTTGCTCGGATCCACGCCGGAACGACTCTCCGGGAAAAAACTCGCGGAACTGTACGCAGACGTCGCAGATGAGCGCCGGCTTGTCCAGGCGCTCTCCGACGGGCGCGAATATCGCGACGTGGAAGTGGCGCTGCGCCACCCCGGCGGCGCGCCGGTCTGGGCGCTCAGCAGCGCGCGTACGATCCGCTGCGAAGACGGTGGCGCGATCCTCGCCTCCTATCAGCACATGACCCTGTTCAGGACACTGTCCGCCTTGGCCTATCGCGACGCGGTGACCGGGCTCGCCAATCGCCAACTGCTCATAGACCGGCTGCGCGCCGCGACCGCCCGCGCCGACCGACACGCGGAGTTGCTAGGACTTCTATTCGTGAATCTCGACGAGTTGGAGTCGGTCAACAAAGCCAGAAGGCGCTACGTGGCGGACGGCGTACTGCGCGAAATTGCCTTACGCCTGACGCGCGCACTGCGCGATAGCGACACCGTGGCGCGGTACGGGCACGACGAATTCGTGGTCCTGCTCGACGGACTGCACGACAGCCGCGACGCGGATCGCGTGGCCAAAAAACTGCTCGGGACGGTTCGCCGACCGGTGCACCTCGGCCGACGGTGCCTGTGTCTCTCGGCGAGCATCGGTATCGCCATCTACCCGCTAGACGCGCGGGATGGCGAAGGACTAATCCGGGGCGCCGACCACGCCATATAGGAAGCGAAATGGCGGACCAAGGGCAGCTACCACACATGTCAAGCGACACCCAGTGTTGCGCACCCCCCGGAGGTGGTTTCGGGTGTGGATTCAGGGGACTATAGGAGGAATCCCGGTGTCTTGCGACACCGGGATTGAGGCGGGGTCAGCTGGCGGCGGCGAGGACGGACAGCGAAGCAGGACATCCGCTCGCCACTGAACGGGACGGCAATCTCCCCCAGCGGGCTGGTCGGCCGAGGCTTGCATGACGTTCACTGCCGTCACCTCCCATGGCGGGGTGAGGCCCAAAAGCGTTTGGTAGAGTTCCGTATCGCGCATAGTTCCGCGATACTCCCCCTGGGCCAGGGTTTAGGCAAGATCTCCTCTGCCTACTCGGAACCCTGAAGAGCCATAAAGCAAATGAACTCCGGTCTCCGTATGGATATTTCATTGGAAATGTAGTGCCCGCTTCCTACCCCACGTTCTGGGACACGATCTCAGCGTCGGCAATCTGCGAGAGACCGGTTATTCAGCTGCGCCGATGCCAACGGCGGCTCTGGCCGACAACCTGTCTGCTGTGCTCCCAACAGTCGTTTTCTCAGCCACCGCCGGCCTTCGCGTTCGATGGAGCGCGCGACAGTTGGTCGCCACTAACCCGTCATCCCCAATGCACTCAAATTTCGGGCGGCGCCCCATTGAATTTCCACTTGTAACGCGTTACACTGTAACGCGTTACACAGGAGAACACCAATCATGGTACAAGCGGCACACCGAATGCGGGCGATGCGCGAGCGCCGCCGTGCACAGGGGCTACGGGAATTGCGCTTGGTCGTACCCGATCCCCATTCCAGGGCCGTTCGGCGACGGGTCGCTCGGCAGGTCGCCCGTTTGGACCGAGCAGCAGAGGGAGAAGCGATACGGTGGATCGAAGCGGTCTCGGAATTTGACGCCTAGTGAAGCGGGGCGACGTCGTGACGGTAGCGGCACCAGGCGACTATGGGAAGCCGCGCCCAGCAGTAATTGTTCAGACTGACGCGCTGCCCGCAGAGCATTCTTCCGTGGTCATCTGCCAAATGACCTCCGAGATCGCAGAGGCCCCGTATTTCCGCATCACCCTCGAACCTACCGAGAAGAATGGCTTGCGGACACGTTCGCAAGTCATGGCGGATAAACCCGTGACCATCCGTCGCGAGCGCGTTGGGCGCAGGATTGGATCGCTTGACGAGAAGGATGTCGCTCGACTGAATGTCGCGCTTGCGTTTGTCATGGGATTGGCTGACTGATTATCGCTCGCGCTTACGATTCCGCTGCGGAAACACAGATTGTGCTGAGCCCAGCATCTCGACATCTGCGTTTGCATCCCTTTGGACGGCAGCTTCTGGCGGCGCGGAGTACCCGAAAAGCGTTGTGGGTTTCTCGGCACTGATGCGATTAGCCATTAACGCAGCATACCGCGTCAAGGTCGGCAACCAGCGCGATACCAGCCTTACGACTGGATCACCGCCACTGGCAGCTCTGGCCGAGTAGTACGCATAGCCTGTGTGGCAGGTTCAAGATGTAACGCAGCAATTCGAATGGCAGTTCTATGGGAGGGTTTTGCCGAATGGACTGGACGAAGGCCCGGATGGCTTCCCACCTCCCCACCCGCCGCACCTGTCTTGATCGGTGCGGTGCACCGGCGCAGTTTGAGAAACGGTTCTGGCGCGATGGCGACGACGACCCCGAGCCCCTGCGCCAGTAGCTGCTCCAGCACCTGCGCGCCTGCGGGATTGTCGTTCCAGACCAATAGCGCCCTCGCCGCCCGTCAGCGCATTTCGCAGGGCTCAACGCCCCCCGCCGCGCTGGCCAGCAGCGCCTGAAGCCGGGGCAGCAGTGCGCGACCCGTACCCTCTGGGACCACCAGCCATACCGGGTGACCCACCGAGAGGGTCACGCGCGGGCGCCAAGCCTTCGGGCCGGACACCCGTGCGAAACGGCTGCGCTCGGTCCCCGTGATGTGCACCGGGATGACCGGCACCCGCGCATGGTGCACCACCGCGGCCACGCCGGGGGCGAGCGGCTGCAGCGTCCCATCCGGCGACAACCCCCCCTCAGGGAAGATCACCACGGGCCCCTGCCGGGCCCGCTGCACCAGCTGGCGGACACCCTGTGGCCGGTCCGGATCCAGGGTGCACCAATCCCCATACCCCAACCAACGCAGTGCCCGCAGGGCGCTGCGCCAGGGCTCGTGCTCCGTGAAGTCACCCGTAATGGCGAAGGTCAGAGGTCTTCCCGGGGCCAGAAAGGCTGCGACCAGCAGCCCATCGAGGTACGAGACGTGATTGCACACGACCACCACGGGGCGCTGCTCCCAGGGCTGACGGTGGCGTATCCGCACCCGGCACACTAGGCGCAGGAGTAGGCCCAGGGGCCCGCCGCTGGGCATGTGCCGTTTCACGGGGAGCCCCGCCGAGCCCACCCGCGTACGGTCACGATGGGCCCCGCAATGTGCGGACATCAGGAAAAGTCATACGGCTGATCAAGCCAACGCAACAGCACCGCTGCGTCGTGTTCCGGTACGATCACAGCACCGGCCCGGATCGCCTCGGCCATCCGCCCCAGCACGCCCGTCGGTAGGTGTATCCCTCTCAATGCGTAGAAATACCACGCAAAGGGATACCCGGCCCGCTGATCGAAGTGTTCCAGTTGTGCCGCCAGTTCAAGGATAGGTACCTGGTCTGTCGCGATCACGGCGGGCAGCGACATCCCTTCATCCGCACCGGCGCACTGCGGGATAAAACCCAAGGTCCGCCCTGCCCCTGCGGCCTCCTCCAAATCGAACAACTCCAGGAACCAGTGTTTCGCCATCGCCTCCCGCCCCGCGCTGCTCGCCTGCCAGTCCCGTAGCCAGTGCAATTCCCGGGGCGCCAGCGGCCACGACACCGTTCGCGCTGGACCCCGGTTGGCCGCCGGCGAGTCCGTGACCGTCCCCATCGGCGCCCCCGGAGCGTTGGCGCCCATTGCGGCCGCCATAGCGCGCACGAACGCCGCGATTGGCATGATCGCGCGCAATTCATAGCCGGGCGTATACAGCGCCGCCGCCTCGTCGATCGGTTCGGCGGGCCCCTGCACCCAGTTCTGATCGATCTCGATCTGGTAGTAGTCCGCCGGCCCGTCTCCAACCGGAGCGGCGATGTAGTACGTGCGACCGGCCCAGTGGGGCGCGATCGGTTTGGCAGGCGGTTTCTCCGCCCATACGGCGGCGGGACTGTGCCCGTGGGCTGGGTGTCGTTGACCCCGGCTGCAGGCGGTGTCGCGCGTGAGCCGCGTGGTAATAGTCCCGATTGATGGTCCATCGCAGTACCAGTGGTCACGCACCGCCACCAGGGAAAATGCGTACCCGGGATAACGCGCGGACAAGGCGTCCAGCAGTGCTGCGGAAGGTTCAAAGGCCCCGATTCGTGCGACTACGTTCGATACCCCGCCAAAATCAAGTACGGTGGTAGGTTCCATCCCATCACCCCCTGCGTTTGTTGTGGTTACTAAGACTATCTATGCCCTGCATCTATTCCGGCGCCATCACGCAGGGCACTCCGTGACATATCGGCATGGGTCCCGTGCTACACGTAGACCGGATGACGTGTACCGGTATGCTGGATCGATCGTGCGCGGAAAAAGTTTCCTGAATATTACAGCGACGTTCCGTCGCGCCATCGCCGCCCGGCGGTGTCTACGCGGTACAGGATAACCCCGCGCGGCGTCCTGGAATGTCCAGCTTGGCACTGCGCCTGCCCGATCTCTACAGGGAGGAACACAATCTGGTTCCGCGTTCCTGCCAGCGCGCCGATCCCCCCTGCGGCGTCCCTACTTCCCTGGTCCCGGATCCTGCACGTTCCTTGTGGCGCGGTTTACGGGCCGCAATCTGCCCTCGCACCGAGGGGCTTTTCGTCTGCGAGGGCCACAAGCGGAAGTTGTGATTTCTCAGGGGCCCCGGGCCACCGAGGATGGTCAGCCGACGCCCCGGCTCGTAGCGCTGTCAATACGCTCGCTATATATGACATATTATGATATATTTCGCGAAACGTATGAGGATTCCTGATGGCCGCCACTCGCCACCTTTCCGCCGTTCTCGATACGGCCGAACGCTCCGGCAAACTCAACCTGCGCACTCGAGACATCCGCGCGGAGCTGCCCGACATCAGCACAGCGGCATTGCGCCAAGCGCTGCATCGGCAGCAACGGCGCGGCCGGCTGGTTCGGCTGTCCCGTGGTTCTGATCACTGGCTTATCGTACCGTTGCAGCATGCCACGGTCGGCGCCCCACCACTGGCCGTCTGGTTGGATCGCTACATGAGCAAGACGTTGGACATCCCCTACTACGTCACGCTACTGAGCGCAGCGGAAGTCTACGGGGCCTCGCCCTACGCGGTCACGGTCACTCAGGTGATGGTGCCCGAACGGCGGCGTCCGATCACGGTTGGCCGACATGAGGTGGTGTTTCACACCCGCGCACGAACCGAAACCATGCCGACGCGTTGGCACGAAACGCCGGACGGGCGTTTCAAAGTCGGCACCCCGGAACTGACGGCGTTGGAACTGGTGGAGCGCGCAACCCTGGTCGGCGGTATGGGACGCATCCTGGAGGTGCAACGAACGCTGTGGGCCTCTTGCACGCCGCAGGGATTGACCCAGTCGCTGGAGGCCTTGCAGGAAATTCCGACCGCCCAACGCCTCGGCGCCTTGCTCGTCCTGGAGAATCAACACGTCCTGGCGTCGCGGGTTGCCGAATGGCTCAACGACAAGCCGCTTCGCTTCGTGCCGCTGGAGCATGGCCAAACAGCAGGGCGGGCCTCGTCTGAAGTCGATCCGACCTTCAAGGTACGACTGTCGGCTGCCATGAGGAGCGCCAATGCATGATACAGCACACCCACCTGACGGCCTGGCAGATGCACGCGCCGTGGCCCAAGCGCAGCCAGATCGAGCAGGATCTGCGGCTGTCCCGCGGCGTGGCCGCCATCTTTGCCGATCCCGTCCTCGGGGACCATCTGGCGATGCGCGGTGGCACGGTCCTGCACAAATCGCACTTGGCGCCGGCTGCGCGCTATTCGGAGGACATTGACCTAGTGCTCGTCAAGGCGATGGAACCCGATGTATTGGACCGACATCTGCGTCGTGTACTGACGCCGGTATTGGGCCAGCCGGCCGATTCGTTGATTGCCGACGCCCGGCTGGCGATCCGCAATGTGCTCCGACCGTCCAGAATCTTGCGAACCACTTATCGATATATCCCGGTTGGCCTGCGCCGCGAAGAGAACATCAAGGTCGAGATCAACCTCAACGAAGGCGACTCCCTCTACCCGCTGGTCAGCGTCGCGTGCGGCAGCATCCGGCCCGTTCCTGTAAGCGGTGGCTTGGTGTGACGTGCGCACCACCCGTGCACGAAGGCACCGCTCGATCAGCGGCGCAGTGGATGGATCTGCAAAAAACCAATCGCGATCACGCCCAGGTAGATCGCATCGGCGATGGCCAGAGCGGCGGTTGGCAGCTGATGGAACATCCACAGCACGGCGAGGACCACAACGCCGGCGGCTTTCACCAGGGCGATACCGGCCGGGCCGGCCCGGCGGTAGGCCCACCGCAGCAGCCTGTTGGCCTCGAACCCACCGGCGGCGAGGATCCGTCGGGTCAACGCGTAGTCGAGTGCATTGAGCGCACAGAACGCGATGAACAAGCCGGTCTTGGAGAGCACGCGGAGTTACACCCGCGGCTCAGAGCCGGCGTCGTGCGGGCGACCATGGGCCCGTCCGTACCCGAGGCAGGCCATGCGCACCGCCGCGACCCGCGCGGGAAACGGCCCTTCAACTACCGCTGCGCGATGCGCACCGGTAACGCAGTACGCGGCCACCCTACCCTCCCGGTCCACTGGTTCCGTTCGGATCCCCCCGGGGGCTCCCTCGATGGCAACCTGCGTCCCATGCCTCACCCGCCGGCCCCCGGGCCAGCGCGTATCCCTCGTATGCAGGTCTCTCTACCCAAGGTCGCCGTGCCGCCCGTTAGTGGGCGAGATCCAGCGGCATAGCGGTGGGCGCGGAGGGTTGTACGGCAACCGTGATCGCGCGCCCGATGCCGTCGCTGATCTTGCTGGCGGTGCGCCACAGCAAGAAGCTGCAACTCCCGACCAGCAGGGGGCCACCAATCAGGACATACAGGGCGCGATGAAACCAGCCGTGAACAAAGTGCCAGCCCAACACACCGAGCCCGCCTGCCACCGCGAGAAAAATCACAAAGTCCCAGAATGCCGCAGCCGGCCCGCATAGCGCCTGGCCGGCGTCCAGCGACGAGCCGACCCAGAACCACTGGCCCCCGTCGCGGTTAACCAGCGCCACGTTAGCCTCGCGGCGGGTGTGGTGACTGAAGGCGCGTACCACCTCGACGTGCTGACCACAGGCGACGGGTAAATGAGATCCGCTTTGCTCCAGGAACACGTCCCGCCCGCCGCGGGTGCGCACGCCGATGCGCTGGCGGGGAATGACCTCGCTGGTGACCTTTGGCCGGGAATAGTAGCCGTAGCCCATCAGCGTGTACCCACCGCCGCCGCGCGAGGAGACATGGGTGTCGGACCACACGTCGTTGGAGATCACAAAACCGGCCATGAAGTTCAGCCCGTAGCGGTACCCGCCCACCTCTATTGAAACCGGCGCGGTGTTGCCGTTCCAACGGACCGGATCTTGCGGCGGCTGGGGTGCGCTTTCGACACGGGCGCGATCATAGGCGCGGCGCTTCCCCGGATCGGAAAGCACCGCATAGGCTTCATTCAGACGCGTCATCGAGACGCGTGCCGTGCCCGGGTCTTGGGCCCGGTCCGGGTGATGCTTCTGCGCCAGCGCCCGGTATGCGGCGCGGATCACCTCGGGGGGTGCATCCGCACGCACCCCTAAGACGGTGTAGTGGTCCGTACTCACCATCCGCTCCTTGGCCCCATTGGGCCCGGGTATGACGTCGATCCTTGCGCAAAATGGTAAAACGGCGCGCGCGAATCCACAACAGTGAACGATACGCGCGCCGGGCGCGGGGGCTAGAGCAGCCCCCGCTCCGAGAAGCTGACCGTGGCGGCCCCACCGATCACCAAGTGGTCGAGGATGCGGATATCGATCAAGCCCAGGGCATCCTGTAGCCGACGGGTGAGCGCCTTGTCTGCCTCGGACGGCTCGGGGTTGCCGCTTGGGTGGTTGTGCGCGATGACGACCGCGGCGCAGTTGGTTTCGAGCGCACGCTTAACGATTTCGCGTGGGTGGACGCTCGCGCCATCGATGGTGCCGAAGAACAGATCCTCGCAGCTGAGCACCCGGTGTCTGGTATCCAAGAACAGGCAGGTGAACACCTCGCGCTCTTGACTGCTAAACCGTAGTGCCAAGTATTCCCGCACGACGTTTGGGGACTGCATCACGGGCCCGTAATTCATCCGCTGTTCCAGTACCCGCATCGCCCGTTTGATGAGCCGGTCCTCTCTCGTTTTCTTCGCGTCGTCCATCTTTGCGCTCCCGGTTTCCGGCGCCAGCCTGTCCGACGCCTTCGCCCCGTGGGCGCGCGGGTCTGCAGGGAGAGTGCCGGGTTCGCGCAGCGGTTCCGGCGCGATGCGCTGCCGACGGTTTTGCGCGTGGAGGGGCGTCGGACAGGCTGGCGCCGGGGGCGCGCGGGACGGCGGGAACGAGAGGTTGGTCCGCAGCGAGGCGGTGCGGGATGTTGGGTGATACGCGGTGCGCCGGCACGTGTAAGCAGGGCATAAGCCTAAGGTCGGGATCAGCCGCCCGCGCCGGGACCTCAAGATGAGGCTGCGGATCGCTCCGGACCCACGCCCTTCACCTTCCGGGGACTACCCGCCTTGCGCTGTCTCCGGGTCCATTTCTGGTGCGGATGGGCTCACCGTCGGCCCGGCGGGGAAAGGGGAAGGAACAGGTACAGATCCAGTTCCGGTGCTATTTTTTGTGGTGCTGCCGCCTCCCGCGCTGACGCCGGCAGGAGGTGCCACCGGCCGAGTGGCGGGCGCCTGCCGATGCTTGCGATATTTGTTCTGGCTGTCCCTGCGGGCGATATCGGCGAGATTTTTGATCTCAGTCTGGAGCTGCACCAGCGCTGCCCGCCAGGGAAGTGCGAAGCACGAGGCGGGTAGTCCACGGTAGGCGTAGGGCGCGGGCGTGTCGCCGAAGTGGCGAAGGGAGCGGAAGGTCC
>NCBI01000060.1 GCA_002255365.1 Chromatiales bacterium 21-64-14 | reverse complement strand
TGCGCCGGCGCGCCATCGCCTGCAGCGCCACCTGGCGCCGATACTGTGCAAAAAACCGGTTGGCGACCGGGCCGAGGCGGGTGTTGACGCCGACCCAGCCGGGCGGATCGGCAGGGCGCTGGTAGGTGAGATTGGTCACCAGGGCGGCGAGGACCAGCAGCGCCCCGATGGGGCGGGCGGCGCGGGCGCCGGCGGCGATCCCGGCCGTGGTCCCGATCAGCACCCAGGTGGCCACCGCGCCCACCAGGCCGAGGCCCGGAAACCACACGCCGGCGGCCAGCAGGGGAGAGCCCCAGCCGAGGGCGCCCACGGGCGGCAGCGCCAGCACCGCCACCACGAGCGCCACGCGCAGCGCGCGCTGGCGGTGATGCCACAGCAACCCCCATGCCCCGCCCAGCAGCAGCGCATCGGCCAGCCACCAGCCATATCCCCAGGCGAGCGCCGCCGGCTGGCCGGCGAAGAACATCCCGGCGCCGGCGGGGAGTCCGCGCGTGGCCCCCAGGTAATAGGCGGTCGCGACCACCCAGGCGCCGCGCCGCGAGCCGCTTGCCGACCACAGCGCCGGCAGGAGCACCGCCAGGCCCAGCTGCCACCAGTGCGGCCCCCAGGACAGCGCCCCGACCGCGGCTCCCAAGCCCGTCAGCGCCGCTGCGCGGAGCACCGGCGGACCCCCTGCCGGCGGCACACCAGACACTGGATATTGCTTATAAAACAACCTATTGTCGTTGAATAGGGCTATGGACATGACCCGCTTGCGCACCCGGAATTATTGTTTTTTAATATGCACTATGGTTTATCCCATTACCACTGTGCTACTGGATTTCCGCGAGGGGCGGCGCAATCACCGGCTACTGTTCGGCAACCCCAGCACCAGTACCACGGGGCAGTGGGCGCACGGCATCACCGTGCGCTGTGCGCGGTTCCTGCCGGGGAGCGTGTTCGGCGTCGAGCTGTGGGCGCGCAATGCCTACGGCACCAGCGCCTGGCATGTGTATGTCCTGCGTGCGCTGTGGCCCGGGGAGGCGCTGTGCATCGTGCCTCAGGTGAGGCCCGGGGCGGAGATCCTTTTGCACGCGAGCGGGGCGAACCAGGTGCGCCTGGCGCTCGCATGGCTCGATCACCAGCGCACGCGTACCGACGACCTCGCCACGGTGCCGGCGTATGTCTACCAGGCCGCCGACCTGCACGTGCGCGCGGGCCAGGCCGTTCCTACCGTACGCACCCGGGTGCGGCGCGAGGGGGTATGGTGCGCGCAACGGCGGCGGCACTGATGCGCTTGTATCTCGTGCAACGCACGGGCGCCGCCGCCGCGCTGGCGCAATGTCTGCCGGACACCCAAAAATGCCGCGGTCACTACCAGGGACCCGGCACGCTGATCGTGCCGCTGGGGGGCCCGCTCCTGCAGTTGGCGCGGCCCGCACAGTACGGGGCGCACTACGCCCAATGGCGCCTGGCGGATCTGCCCATCCTGCCCCCGCAATCGCTCACCATCCCCATGCCCGGTGCCGAAAAGCGCCTGGCGCAGATCGCATCGCTGCTGGAGCTGGCCACCGAGGTGGTGCACGCCGGGGACCCGGACCGGGAAGGCCAACTCGCGGTGGACGAGGTGCTGACCCACCTCGGAAACACCCGGCCCGTACAACGCCTGCTGCTGGCGGATCTGACGCCGGCGGCGCTGATGAACGCGATGGAACGGCTGCAGCCGAACGCGGAATTCGAGGGGCTGCGCCGGGCCGCGGAACTGCGCCGCTGGGCCGACTGGGTGCTGGGGACCAACCTCACCCGCGCGGTGACGCTGATGGCCAGGCGCAGCGGCTTTACGGGGGTGCTCAGCGTGGGCCGGGTCAAGGGCGTGATCCTTGGCCTCGTGGTGCGCCGTGAGCGCGAGCGGCGGACCTGGCAGGCGCAGACGCTGCACCACCTCACGCTGACCCTTGCCCACGGCGCCGGGACGTTCACCGCGCGGTGGAGCGAATCGAAGGGGCGCCGGCTCGATGCCGGCGCGGTGAGGCGGGTGCGGGCGCGTGCCGCACGGGCCCCGGGGACGGTCAGCCGGTGTGAAGTCCGTGCGCTGCGTCAGCCCCCACCGTTGCCCCTGTCCCTGGGCGCACTCCAGGCGCTCGCGCACCGCGTGCACGGCTATTGCCCGGAGGCCGTGATGAAGGCCGCCGACGCCCTATACCGCGCCGGCCTCATCACCTGGCCGCGCACCGCCTACCGCCATCTCCCGGAGCGGACCCACCGCGAGGCGGGTGCGACGCTCCACGCCGTCGCGGACAACCTTGCGGAATTGGCCGGCGCGGTGGCACAGGCGGACCTGGCGGTGGCGGGGCGGGCATTCAACGATGCGCGCTGGGTCATTCACCACGGCATGATCCCGACCCGCGCGCGATTGCAGACGGCCCAGCTGCCGCTCATCCAGTGCCAGCTGTACGCGCTCATCTGCCGAGTATTCACCGCCCAGTTCCACCCGGACGCCGACGTCCTGCACATCCACCTTGAGGTCGCGGTGGCCAACGAGCGGTTTGCGGCGGATGGACGCCAGCCCGGGCAACCCGGCTGGCGCGCCCTGTTTGCCCATCACTGCCCCGCGGCGTTGGCCGAATGGGACGATGACCCGAACGCGGAGCCCTTGGCTGCGCTGCCGGTGGGGACCCTGGTGTCGGTACGGGACGCCGCGCATACCACCGGGCAGACCCAGCCGGCGCCGCGTTACACGCAACGCTCGCTCATGGGCGCGCTCGCGGACCTCGGCCGGGAGGTCTGCGATGCACGCCTGCAAGCGGCGCTGAAGGCCGCTCACGGCGTCGGCACCGATACCACGCAGGCGCGCATCCTCCAGCAATTGCTCGATCAGGGCGCACTGGCTACGGATGCCGATGGGGGGCTATGGCCCACCGCTGCCGGCGCGGCGCTGCATGATGCCCTGCCGGCCATCATCACGCGCCCGGAGCTCCACGCGGCGTGGGAAATCATGTGGCAGAGCGTGGTGCGGGGGACGGGCGATATTCCTTCGTTTCTGGCGCAGCTGGAAGGCGTCGTGCGGGTCGCCATCGACCATGTGCGGCGCCAGCGTTTTGCCCCGGCGCCGGGCGCACAACCCTGTCCCTATTGCGGCGGCGGTGTTCTGGTTCCCAGAAACAGCCCCAAGTCGGGCCCGTTCTGGGGGTGTTCCACCTATCCCGAATGCAAGGCGCGCTATGACGACCACGACGGACAACCAAGGCCCGTTGAACGGGACGGACGCGGGCGCAGCGGGCGGCGCGGCATTTCGCGCACGATTTAACCGCGCGCGCGGGATGCTGACGTTCCTGGCGCTCTTCATCGGCGTGGTCGAGCTCACGCCGATGATCTGGCACCGGTGGGGCCCTGACCTCACCTTCAACTACACCGAAAGCGAACCCATCGGGTTCTACCTGCTGCGGCCCCTGCGCCACCCGAAACGCGGCATGATCGTAGAGCTCGCCGTGCCCGCGCGGGTCCGCTACCTGGTCTATGGCCGGCGGTGGTTGCAATACGGTTGGCCGATGCTCAAGGGGATCGGCGCGCTGCCCGGTGACCGGTACTGCGTAACCGATCATGCCGTGTTCATCAACGGCAAGCGCCGCGGGCCCATTTCGACGGTCGATACGCAGGGCCTTCCGCTGCCCAAATTGCGCGGGTGTTTCACGGTTCCGGCGGGCCAGTTTCTGCCCTTCTCTGACCATTCGCCGAAGAGTTTCGACGGGCGGTATTTTGGGACGGTCGGGCTCTCCCAGGTGCGTGATGAAGTGCGGCCGTTGTGGACCTTCTGATGCCACTGTCCGTGACGGTCTTGTCCCCTGAGTCCATAGCCTGTAACCCGAGACTGCGGAGCAGCCTTTTATGGGCTGCGGAGCAAAGCGAGGGCCGCGCGACGCGCGGGGCTGTGGACCCCAGGGGACAAGACGTGCGGTGAAGGGGAGGGTGGCGCTGAAGTGGGGTCGGAGTGCGGGTAGGAAATGCAGGGCAAGATAAAAGGGTGTGTCAGTCGGTGGTGCAGGTATTTGTATCGCCGTAGAAAACTGGCGACACGCCGACTACAGGCCATGACGCACGATGATGGAAAGGCGAGAGAAATCATGAACGTGGCGCGGACACGCGGATTTCAGCCATGAAAAAACGAGGCATTACCACCCGCGGGGCGAAATCGGACCGCGGCCCGTTCCGGCCCAAGACCGGGCGTCCGCGGCCGGGTGATTCCGGCCCGGCGCCGCGCACCATTCTTGGCCACCTGCGCCGTGTCGTTTCCCGCATGGGTGCGGGTGGGCGAGGGCGCGGTGGCGGGGGTCACAACTGGGGGGGTGCCCGGTCCCATTACGTGCACAGCCCGCGGGCCTACGCGCAACGGGTCTCCATCAAGGCGCGCGTGGTGCGCCTCAACCCCGCGCGTGTGAGTGGTGTGAAGGGGGGCAGGGGCGCCGTGTCCGTAGGCAATCACATTGCGTATCTGCGCCGCGAAGGGCTGGAGCGGGATGGGGATAAACCGGAGCTGTACAACGGCACCGGGGAGCTGTCGCGCGAACAGGCGCGTGAGTGGATACAGGATGCGGGAACGGACCGCCACCAATTCCGTTTCATCGTCTCGCCTGAGAACGGCCAAGCGCTCGAGCTGACGGACTACACCCGACGCCTGGTGCAGCAGATGGAGAAGGATCTGGGCACCCGCCTGGCGTGGGTCGCGGTAAACCACTACGACACCGACCGGCCCCACGTCCATTTGACGGTCCGCGGGATCGACGAACATGGGGCGGATCTGGTGATCGGACGCGACTACCTTTCGCACGGGATGCGCGGGCGGGCGGGCGAGCTGGCGACCGACGATCTGGGGCCGCGCACCGAGTTCGATGTACGGCAGAAACTGCAGTGGGAAATCGAGGCCGGGCGCTACACCGCCACCGACCGGGCGCTGGTGCAGCTGGCCGATGCGCACCCGGACGCGCTCGTAGACTTGCGCGCGTCCCCGGAGCCCGGGCGTGAGTGGGCCACCTTCATGCGTGGCGTGCAGCTGCGCCGCCTGGAGGTACTCAACCAGATGGGGCTGGCGGTGGAGCACGAACCCGGGGTGTGGGGGCTCCATCCGGAGCTTGCGCCGCAGCTGCATCAGCTCGGCGAGCGCGGCGACATTATCAAGACCATGCACAAGCACCTGTACGGCCTGGACGTGACCGAGCAGGTCGTATTCAACAAGGATGCGGTGGACGCCCCGAAACTCACCGGTGTCGTGCAGCATAAAGGGCTGGTCAACGAGCTGTACGATACCAAGTACATCGTCCTCAACGCCACGGATGGGCGGGCCTACTACATTGCGCTCAGTGCCCACAGCGAAGCCCGGGGCCTGGAGGCCGCGCCGGGCGACGTGGTGAGCGTGAGCGCGCACGCGCCCAACCCACTGCGTCCGGCCGACCGCAATATCGCCCGTTTGGCGCACGCCAACGGGGGGGTTTACGACCCCGGCGCGCATCTGGTCGAGGCCCGGGGGCGGCGCCTGCCCGCCGGCCTGGATCCCGAGGAATATGTGGATGGACACGTGCGCCGGATCCAGGCCCTGGAGAAGCGCGGCATCGTGCAATCCGTCGGCGCGGACCGCTGGCAGGTGCCTGCCGATCTGGAGCGCGCGGTGACGGCCCAGGCCGCGCGCGGCCGCGACAAAGGGCGGTTCGTTCAGATCACCCGCGAGGACCGCCACGGCCTGGCCCAGCAGGTCCACCGTGCGGGCGTCACCTACCTCGACCGGGAACTGGTGCGCCGGCAGCGCGCCCCGGTGCCGGAGCCACGCGGTGCGCGCCGCGGCCTGCAACGGGATCTGGATGCGGCCCTGCAGGGCCGGCTGGCCGAGCTGGAGCTCCAGGGGCTCACGGAGGTCGCGCCGGGCGGCGGGCGGCGTCTGCGGACCCATGCCCTGCAGACCCTCTATGCGCGGGATCTGGAGGCCGCAGAGGCGCGTTTGTCCCGCGCGTTCGGCCAACCCGTGCGCTGGGGCACGGCGCGTGCTCTGAGCGGGACGCTGGTGCGTATCGAGGAGATGGACAGCGGGCCGCATCTGTTGGTGAGTGACGGGCAGCGTTTCACCCTGGCCCCCTACCAACGGGGCGCCGAACGCCACCTGGAGCAGCCCGTGCGCCTCACGCCGGTCGGCGGGGCGCACCTGGATCTCAGTCACCCGTTTCCCGGGCCGGAGCGCACCCTGCAGATCCGGGGTGGCCATGAAAAGAAACCGTCCCTACCCCCGAGCTGACAGGTACCCCCGATGGCTGGACAACGCGGTACGACGTTTCTGTACGGACAACTGGTTCTGGTGCTGCTGCTCACGGTGGGCGGCCTGTGGGTGGCAACCGAGTGGGTCGCCGGCCTGCTCGCGTTCCAGCCGCAACTGGGCCGCGCGTGGTTTACGGTCCACGGCTGGCCCATTTTTCACCCCTGGCAATACCTCACCTGGCAATACCACTACGGTGCCTATGCGCCGGCGCAATTCGCGCAGGCCGCCTGGGCGGCCTATGGGGGGGTGGCCGTGGCGATCCTGAGCGCGGTCGCCATGTCCCTGTACCGCGCCCGCGGCGACGGGCGCAGCAACACCTACGGGAGTGCGCGCTGGGCCGACGCCAAGGACCTGCGCGACGCAGGGCTACTCGGCCCGGCCGGCGTCGTACTGGGCCTGGGGCCGGACGGGCACTACCTGCGCCACGACGGCGCGGAGCATGTGGCCATGATCGCACCGACGCGTTCCGGGAAGGGGGTAGGGGTGGTCATCCCCACGCTCTTGACCTGGCCCGCCAGCGTGATCGTGACCGATATGAAACAGGAGAACTGGAACCTGACCGCGGGATACCGGCGGCGGTTTTCCCACGTGATCCACTTTAACCCGGGCGAGCGCGGCACCGCCCACTACAACCCGCTCCTCGAGATCCGCCAGGGCGAGCGGGAAGTCAAGGACACCCAGGCCGTAGCGGACATGCTGGTCGATCCCGATGGCGTGGGGGAGCGCAACCACTGGACGGACTCCGCCCACTCGTTGCTGACGGGTGCGATCCTGCACGTCCTCTACACCGCCCGCAATAAGTCCCTGCCGGGGGTGCTCGCGCTCCTCAGCGATCCGCGCCGGTCGATTTTCGATACCTTCACGGCCATGTTGACCACCGTACACCATCCGCACGGGGCGCAACGCTACGGATGGAAAGACCCGCTCACCGGCCTGCCGACGAATACCCATCCGGTGATCGCCGGGGTCGCCCGGCAGATGCTCAACAAGTCCGACAACGAGTTAGCCGGCGTCGTCTCGACCGCGCTGCGCAACCTGGCCCTGTACCAGGACCCGGTGCTGGCCGCGGCCGTCAGCGACTCGGACTTCCGGATCGAAGACCTGATGGGCGGTGCCCGCCCCGTATCCCTGTATCTGGTCATCCCCCCGGGGGATCTGCAGCGCCTGCGCCCGTTGTTGCGCCTGATGCTCGATCAGATCGTACGGCGCTTCACGGAGCGGCTGCAGGAGCCCGGGCCGGCGGCAGGAGAGCACCCCACACTCGCCGACTGGACACGGCGCGTGTGGCATCGGCTTGCCGGCGGGGGCGGGGGCCAGCGCGCGTCAGCCTCCAGTTACCAACACCGGCTGCTGTTGCTGCTCGATGAGTTCCCGGCCTTGGGCCGGCTCGCCTCCCTCGAATCGGCGCTGGCGTTCGTCTCGGGTTATGGGATCAAGGCGTTATTGATCGCACAGTCCCGCAACCAGCTCACCCAGGCGTACGGACCTAACCACACCATTCTGGACAATTGCCATGTACGCCAGATCTTCACGCCCAACGATGCGGAGACGGCGAAGCTGATCAGCGACATGACCGGGCAGACCACGGTGGTGCATCAACAACGCAATTATGCCGGCAACCGGCTGGCGCTATGGCTGGGACACGTGATGGTGATGGATCAGGAGGCGGCGCGGCCACTCATGACGGCCGGCGAAGTGTTGGAACTGCCGGATAGTGACGCGCTCTTGTTCGTCGCGGGACGCCCGCCGATCCGCACCCGGAAACTGCGTTACTACCAGGACACCAATTTCCAATCCCGCCTGCTGGCCGCGCCCCCGATCCCAAGCGGCGTGCGCTACCCCTACCGCCCCTCGGATCCGGACAACCCATGGGACGCTCTGGGTGCCGCGTGCGCAAGCGCGACCGCGGCGGTCGGGGCGGGAGGGGAGGGCGGCATGGACCTGCAAAACACGGATCGACTTCTGGAGCAGGGGTCCGCGCCGCCCCCAACCCCGGTGCCGGACGGCGCGGACCCGGAAGCGGCGGTGCGCGCCCAGATGCTGGATCTGGTGGCCGCCACGCTGCAGGCCGCGGAGAGCGAGGACCCCGCCGGTCGCGGGGCGCGGCTCACTCAGATCGCGGTCCTCACCGACGAGGAACAGCTGCTGGATGAAGCAAAAGCCCAACGTCATCAACTCCAGCACGAACGTGCCCTGAAGCAAGATCATCACCACGACCCTGACCTGGGGATGCCACTGTGAGCCGCAAACGCACCAAGTCCATGCACCTCGCGCTCGAACCCGAGCTGTACGAGATCGTTTATACCACCGCCGCGCAGCGGCGTGTGTCCGCGACCGACGTGGTACATGCCGCCGTCGAGGCGTTTTTTGATCCCGACGCCGAGGATCGGCGCGCCGCGGCCGTCTCGCGGCGCCTGGCGCGCATGGATGCCCGCCTCAACACCCTCGCACGGGACGCGCAGATTACCGCGGAACTGCTGGCCATGCTGGCGCGCGTATACCTCACCAACAGCCCCGAGGTGCCGGAGGACCAGAAGGAGGCCGCCGCGCGTGCCGGCGGGCGGCGCTATACGCGCTTTATCGAGGAGGTGGGTAAACGCCTCGCCCGCCATAACACCGTGTTTCAGGAGCTGCCGGCGGCGCGAACCGCAACCGCAGAGGATTTTGAAACGGCTGGAGTTGAGCAGGAGGTGACCGGATGAATGCCAACGTCGATTTGCGTCCCGTGCCGTCATCGGCCAGCACCGCCAGCCAGGAGCGCCGGCTGATGATGCTACTCAGCGCGATGGGTGCGAAGCTGGGCGCCTATCTGCACGACGACACGATCACGGATGTACTGCTCAATCCAGACGGCTGCCTGTGGGTGGACCGTCTGGGGGAGGGCCGCATCAACACAGGCCACACCCTGACCCCTGCGGATGGCGAGCGTATTATCCGCCTGGTCGCCTCCAGTATGGATGCCGAGTGTAATGCCCTACACCCGCGGCTCAGTGCCGAACTGCCGGGCTCCGGCGCGCGGTTCGAGGCGAAGCTGCCGCCCCTGGTGCGGGCCCCAACCTTCGCAATCCGCAAGAAGGCCACGCGCATTTTTACGCTCGAGGATTTTGTCTCCCAGGGGGTCATTACCGTCGAGCAGCAGGCCATACTGCGCGCGGCGGTGGCCGGGCGGCGGAACATCATCGTCGCCGGCGGCACGCAGAGCGGGAAAACCACTTTTACCAATGCGCTGCTGGCCGAGATCGGCGCGCAGGGGCACCGGCTGGTCATCCTCGAAGATACGCAGGAACTCCAGTACCCGCCGGGCGATGTGGTGCCGATGTGGACCAAGGACGGGATCGCCAGCATGAGCGATCTGCTGCGTGACACGCTGCGCATGCGTCCCGATCGCATTGTGGTCGGGGAGGTGCGCGGGGCTGAGGCCTACGAGCTGATCGAGGCGTGGAACACCGGGCACCCGGGGGGCGTGTCCACGCTGCATGCCGATTCGGCAGGCGACGCCCTATACCGCCTGGAGACCATGATGATGCGCTCGCCCCACGTCACCCAATGGCCCTTACACGCCTTACGCGGTGCCGTGGCGCGCGCGGTTCACTACATCGTGTTCATCACCAAGACCGACCACGGTCGGCGGGTGCGGGAGATCGCGCGGCTCGACGGGCTGGCCGGCGATCAGTACCAATTGGCCAGCCATCCCGTTCCCTAGCCTGGACCATGCATGAACATTGACATCCTCGCCGCCCTAAAGGACGGCGATTCCCGGCATCACACTAGCCGGACTAGATCCTGCCAACAGGTCCTGATGGACCTTTGATCCCTGTGCTTGGGACTCGGAGTCTTGCGACTCCGAACAGACGAACCGGGCGTGTCCCGCCCTTAGAATATTGCGTGCCGCATTGAGATCGGCGTTTTCCTCGAACCCGCAGGCGACGCAGTGAAACCGGGCCTGAGTGGTGCGGTTGTCCGCATCAACGTGGCCACAGGCCCCGCAGGTGCGACTGGTGTTGCGCGGGTTCACCGCGACCAGCCAACCGCCGTTCCAGCCCAGCTTGTAGTCGAGCATCTGTCGGAACGCGAACCAGCCCTGATCGAGGATGGCCCTGTTCAGACCGCTCTTGGCCCGGACGTTCTTGCCCGGCTGCTCGGCCGTGCCCTTGGCCGATGCGCTCATGTTGGACACCTTGAGGTCTTCGACCACTACCATCGCGTGGTTTTTGCTGATGGTGGTCGAGACCTTGTGCAGGTAGTCCTTGCGCGCATTGCCAATGCGCCGGTGCAGGGCGGTGATGCGGGCTTTCTGCTTCTTCCAGTTGCGGGAGAATTTCCGCTTCCTGGCCAGCTTGCGCTGCTCCCAGGCCAGTTGCTTTTCCAGCCCCCGGAAGCTGTCCAAGGGCTGGTAGACGATGCCATCGGACAAGGTGGCGAAGCGGGCCACGCCGAGATCGATGCCGACGCTGCCCGCCAGGGAAGTGCGAAGCACGAGGCGGGTAGTCCACGGTAGGCGTAGGGCGCGGGCGTGTCGCCGAAGTGGCGAAGGGAGCGGAAGGTCC
>NCBI01000059.1 GCA_002255365.1 Chromatiales bacterium 21-64-14 | reverse complement strand
GGTCATTGTCTCGCCGGTTTCCTTGGCAAGCGCCTTTGCCAGGTGGTGAGCTTCGCGGTCTTTGATATTCAGAGACATTGTTTCCTCCTTGGTAGAACAATATCTACCTTTCTTTATCATGACACCTAAAGCGAGTCTCTACAAGTAGATTTCCCCCTCGGCGCACATGGCAGCATGAAAACATGCTTACATTCATGCCCTACCGCGACCCCGGCGACGACAAGCGCCTCTGGGAGAAGCGGAACGGCGTCGGCCTCCTCGAAATCCAGGCGGAGCAGGTCAACCTAGAATCGTAGATTCACGCCGCCATTTCTATGTAATCTGTTGTCCTCAGAGCTCGTAGCCAGGCCGGATAATCAGGGGCGACTTGATATTCAGGTTCTTCTGCAGCGTAAGCGTCTCATTCGAGACCGTTGTTGCCCCGCTCCATAGATCAGGGTAGACAGATATGAGTTTCATATTCTATGAGACGAGCGCCCAGAGGTGAACTGATGAACGAGGACGCCTTGCGCACGAAACTGCGCGCCGAGATCCGCCGCGCATTCCCCGCGGGCGAGGTCACCGAACTCGATATTCAGGTGCTCGACACCGAGGCGGAGCTTGGGCGCAAGTGCGTCGTGCTCACCGATCTCGGGGGCGGAACGAACATCACGAATGCCCCGCAACTCTACTGGGGCTTCGTCTGCGAGCGGCTGGGCGTGGCGTTCGAGGATATCCTGGCGATCGAGCGGTATCCGGGCGAGGACCTGCGCGTGGTCCATGGCTCGGTGGTCAACTTTCTGGCCGAGGGCCACCCACATTGGCGCGGATTGACCGACGAGGAGCGCACCGCTGGGATCACCGCACACCTTCCCGAGGCGCTCTCGCACTCGCCAGGACGCTAACCCCCAGGGGATTCCATGAGCAGCGATCCCAGAACATCCGCCGAGGCCTTGGAGCAGCTTCAGCAGGCGCGCCTGAACCACGATGAGATCCGCGCAGGGCTCTGCGCGGCGGTGCCAAAAGACCCGCGCCGCTTCAACGCGGTCTCGCTTCGCGCAGGCGGCGGGCCTGAACCCGGTGCCGGCCGAGCCGGTGGCGAGCCTGCCGGTGGAGGCCGTGCTGCACTTCGACCGCCCAAGGCCGGAGGACGCCCCGTACTGGAAGGCGTTTGAGCGGGCGCTCGAGGAGACGGGCCCCAATGAAATGGTGCGCTGGTCGGCCTGCACCTCGATGGAACTGAAGTGGGCCATGGGCGCGGCGGTCGATCCGCAGACCCCGGACCGCTGGGGGCATCGCCCGGCGGCCTACCTCACGCCGGATGACCCGCGGGCCTTCGATATCATCTACGAGTACCCCGAAGAGACGATCGAGGTGCTGCGCCGGCCCTGGGTCGAGTCCCGCCGGGTGGGCACCCATCCGGTGGAGTACCGCGCGTTCGTGCAGGACTCGGTGGTGCTCGCCCTCTCGAGCTACTACCCGCAGCGCCCGTTGGTGCGCGACACCCAGGTCGAGCGCGAGATCGCCGAGGTGCGCGCACAGACCGAGCGGCTGATCCGGCACCTCGATGCCTGCGCCCGTCTGCCCTGGCACCCGGCCTACGGGAAGCGGTACGACCCGGAGCGGGTGCACTGCACGCTCGACTTCCTGGTCGAGCCGGACGGCGCGGTGCGCTTTCTCGAGGCCGGCCCCCCGTGGAGCGCTGGCGCGCACCCGTGTTGCTTCGCGGGGCGGAGCGTCTGGCGTGCAGCTTCGGACTTTGATGAAACTCATTCAGATTAAGCTGCGCGACACACGCCTTGGGCATGAAATTCCGCTGCCTGACTACGGTACTCCCGGCGCGGCCGGACTCGATCTTCGCGCCCGCCTGGAGGCGCCCCTCACGTTGGGACTGTACGCTTCGCCCTGAATGCCTTATAGTGCAGTACATCGCAAGCGCAGTACATCGCAAGCGCAGTACACACGCAGTATATCGGCACGTTTCGGAGGGACATATGGCTACCGCCAAGACCGCCACCCTTACACTTCGGATAGACCCTGCGATCAAAGATGCCCTGCGTGCCGTCGCAGAGACGGAACGGCGCTCCATTGCAAACATGGTGGAAGTGTTGATCCGAGACTACTGCGGTCGGAACGGTATCCGCATTCCTGAACAGGCGGGATTGTTTGATCGTAAAAGCGCGCACAGTTGAAGCTGAACAAAGGGTGCCCTGAAAAATGCCCATTTGACCAACAACATAGCATCGGAGCTTGGAAGAGTGGAAACAAAAAGAAAACCGGTTGGCGGCGCACGGCAGAAAGTGCGAGGGCTAGAAGCCCTCTACGAGAGCCCCATGCGGGCAAGCCGTTCGGGCGCTCTATTCTCAGCGTTTCCCTATCCCACCAAGATTTCACCAGAAGCGATAGCGCTTTTCATTGCCACGCATACGCAGCCCGGCGATACGGTGTTTGACGGTTTTGCCGGCAGTGGCACGACGGGTCTTGCGGCCCTGCTTTGCGAGAATCCCCCGCAGGGACTCCGTGACGAAGCAAAACGCCTGGGCCTAAAGGTCAAGTGGGGGGCGCGTAATGCTGTCCTGTATGAGCTGGGAACTCTCGGCGCCTTTGTCGCGCGGACGCTAACGAACCCACCTGACCCCAAAGGCTTTGTCCGGGCTGCCGAAGACATCCTGCGCAGCGCCGAGAAGGACGACGGCTGGATGTACGCCGCAAAGGACCCCGACGGTAAGGAAGGCACGATTCGGTATCTTGTATGGTCCGATTTGCTGTGCTGTCCGTCCTGCCGCCGGCAAGTTACTTTATGGAACGCAAGCGTATCGCTTGACCCTGCAAGCATTTCATCGCAGTTCACATGTCCTCATTGTTCCTATGCCGCATCGACCGATGAAGTGAAGAGGCTGACTGAAACGGTTTGGGACGATCTGCTTCGGGAAGAACGGCAACTGAGAACGCGCCGGGTAGTGCGTGTCTGCGGCGCCACCGGTAAGAAGAACTGGTCGCGCGCAGTAACCAGAGACGATATAGCGTTGCTCAGGCGCATTGCGCAGGAATCCCTTCCGGAATCCGTTCCCCACGTTGCAATTCCCTGGGGCGATCTTTATCGGCGCGGCTATCATCAAGGCATCACGTACCTACACCATTTCTATACACGTCGGAACCTAATCGTTTTCGGTCGGTTGTGGGAACGCACGGCATACTACGATGACAATCTGTGCGATGCGTTGCGTTTTTGGCTGCTAAGCTATAATGCCTCGCACTCAACCATCATGACTCGAGTCGTCGCGAAGTCTGGGCAAAAAGATCTTGTTATCACGAGCGCCCAGCCGGGCGTTCTCTATGTCAGCGGCCTTCCGGTTGAAAAGAACCTGTTTTCCGGGCTTCGGCGCAAGCTCTCCACCATCGGCAAAGCTTTTGCGATGACCCATGGTTGCAAAGGGAAGATCGAAGTTTTTCAGGGATCGTGCACGCAGGTCGATCTGCCGGATAACAGCATCGACTATGTATTCACCGACCCGCCGTTCGGCGGCAATATTCCCTATGCGGAGATCAACTTCCTCAATGAAGCTTGGCTCAACCGCTACACGGATCGAACTGATGAGATAATCGTCAGCATCGCCCAGGGCAAGACGATTACCGATTACCAGGAGCTATTAACGGCCGCGCTTGCGGAAGTGCACCGTATCCTCAGGCGCAACGGCAAGGCGACCGTCGTGTTCCATTCGGCTTCAGCCGAAGTGTGGAACACGCTGCAGTTCGCTTACCAGGCGGCCGGCCTTAGCGTCGAATGCGCAAGCGTCCTTGATAAAACGCAGGGAAGCTTCAAGCAGGTGACGACCGCCGGTGCGGTTCGCGGCGATCCGGTATTGATGCTTGGAAAACGTATCGTAGAGGCAAGGCAGTCCGGGAAAAGCGTCTGGGTGGTCGTCGAACAATTGCAACGCGAGGCGGCTTTCGCTCCCGATCCCGCCGAAAGAACAGTGCAGAGACTGTATTCGCGCCTAGTGTCGCATTATCTGGCCCATCACCAGCAAGTACCGCTTGATGCCGGCACCTTCTACCGGTGGTTTGCTGAACAGGATTTGCCGCAGGCAGTTAGCGATGCGAGTGCTTGAGACACAACACGCTTTGAGAGCGCGCGCCCGCGCTTATGAAGAAGCGCTGCCGGCGGATCAGAGGAAGCGGCTAGGCCAGTTTTTTACAGGCGTACCTCTGGGTAAGCTTCTGGCCCATCTTGCAATCGGTCCCGCGATGCGCTCCGTTCTTGACCCGATGGCAGGGCACGGCGATCTTCTTGATGCTGCCTGGGAAGCCTCATGTGAGCGCGGTATAACGCTGGATCATTTGGAAGGGATCGAGATTGATGAGGCTACGTCTGCCATAGGCAAGCAGCGTCTTGTTGCACTCATCGGTGATCGTTGTCCGCCCAAGAGAACAATCTTCAACGGGAATGCGTTTGATCCACAAACTCTGAACAGCCTGTCCCAAAAGACCTATGACCTAGTCATCACCAACCCGCCCTATGTGCGCTACCAGACACTCAACGAAAACGGTGCTGGGGCGTGGAATATCAGACAAAGCCTCATCACCACCATTGACGGCCGTCTGACCGGCGCAGACCTGAAAATCTGGAGAGGTCTGGCAGAAGGTTATTCTGGATTGGCAGACCTTTCCGTTCCCGCATGGATTCTTGCCGGTCTTCTGGTGAAGCCGGGTGGGTATCTTGCAATTGTTGTCCCATCGACATGGCGCTCCCGTGATTACGCCGATGTGATCCGGTATTTTCTGCTGCGCTGTTTTTCTCTGGAATGCATCGTTGAGGATACGCAGCCGGGATGGTTTTCCGATGCGCTGGTGCGCACGCATTTGATCGTTGCCCAGGCTCTGAGCGCAGATAAAGCATCCGTGCCGCTTTACAAAAGAGGCCCTTTACCGCCTGCCAGATGGATTCAGATTGCACCGCAGGCTGCCGGAGACGGATCACTTGTTGGTGCCGCCTTCAAGGAGCACCATCCTGAATCTGCCTTTGCCGCCTGGTTGCAGAATACATCCGCGACCGCAAAACACGGTATTGAGGTGCGGGACTTCGATCTCGGATACGAGCGTGCGGCGCTGGAAGCCAAAGCTGGCCGGCAGCGATGGTATCAGGCGCTGGAAGGTCGTGCGCAGGAATTGCCGCTGTTTGCCTCGGTTCCACCGCCTGAGACGACATCGATTCCGAATACGCTTCGCGACGTTTTGTCTTCTGACATTAATCCGGGATCGCTTTGCACGCTTCAGGATATCGGCATCCAGGTCGGGCAGGGCCTTCGCACCGGTTGCAATCGGTTCTTCTATGTCACGGAAGTCGAGTCGTTTGATGCGGGGATGGTACGCGTCAAAACATCTTCGATTTTTAGTGGCCGGGAAATCTGTGTACCGGCCGGCGCGTTACAGTCTGTTTTGCGCAAACAATCGGAACTGCCCGCGTTTCAGCGCGGCGCTCTTCCGCCGGGCCGTGTCTTGGACCTGCGCCAATGGGTGTTGCCAGAAGATTCTGAGAGCGTTGCCAGCGCCAGAACCGCCTATACAGCGGTTGGAGAGACTCCGCCACATATCATGCCCCGGCAACTGGCGGCGTTTGTCCGGTTGGCAGTAACGCTGCCACTGGATGAGGCAGATTGCGGAAAACGCATTCCCGATTTATCGGCGGTGCATACGAATGTGCGGGCGCCGCGCAACGGCAGCGTAACGCCGCGCTTCTGGTACATGTTGCCGGATTTTGCGCCGCGCCATGTGCCGGCCGCTTTTGTTGCGCGCATCAATCATGATATGCCATGGGTTGAATGCAACAGCGAACCCCCCATCCTTATCGATGCCAATTTCTCAACCATCTGGAGCGGCGACGGCAGTTGGACGGGATATGCGCTCAAGGCACTGTTTAACAGTGTATGGTGCCACGTCTGTATGGAGGCGCTCGGCACGCCGTTTGGCGGCGGCGCGTTGAAGCTGGAAGCGGCCCATCTGCGGCAGATTCCAGTTCCCAGAATCTCTGCAGCAACGCGCGATGAATTGAATAGGGCCGGCAAGGAACTTACAAAGGACGCCGGCAACATCTTGGCGCGGATTGACAGGATCGTCTTGCGCGACCTATTACCCGAACACAAGAGCGGCAAAGCTTTGGATGAGATCATCAGAGCTATGGCAGCGCGTGCGGAGAAGATGAGTTTTGCGCGCCGGAGGACTGTCCAATGAGTGTCGCTATCGCGCAGGCCAGCGAAGCGATCAGGAGATGCCGCGCGCTTCGTGATACGGGAAAAGTTGAAGCCGTCCTGCGCGGTGAGTTCCAGTCGCACCTGCGTCTGATTTTCACGGCGTTGGAGGATGTGGCCTGGATCAATCATTATTCCGAGGGTGCGGAAGCGCACACCAAAATCGGCAAGCCCGGTGGCAAGACAGCGGACCGGTTCATCGATAATCTGGTCGGCTCCACCACCATTGAATATGAAGCCGATCTCCGTATTAAAGCCAAGCGGGACGAAGGTTACGGCCAGGTAAAGGATCACGTTGCCGGTTTGATTCGCAGCGGCGTGCCGGTGTCACAGGTGCGCGGCATTCTCTCCGATACGGTGGATTGGTTCATTTATGATGCCGTGCTTGCCACTGGCGTCAATCCTGCCCACTGCATACCCGCTGATGTAACGCTTGTGCCGGTCGATGAACTGGAGCTTGCCGGCGATGATGATGCGTTTGCACAGCGCCTCATCCAGTTCATTCGCAAACATCTCGCCCGAGAACAATCCCGGCCGTTGAGTTCAGATTTTCTTGCATTAGATCTCGGTCTCGAAAGCGCCCCTTGCAGCAGAAGCACTGGCTACCTCCTGCAGCTTGTGAATAACGGCCGAAAGGCGGACCCCTCGATTGCACTGGCGACAGATTTGTGGTCGCGCTTTGTCGATTATCTGGAAGGAAACCCCGGTGTGTTCCGCGCGATTGCCTATGTGGATGAAGTCTATTTGAGTATCCTTGCGCGGTTGCTGTGTGCCAACATTCTTGCCGGAAAGGCCGTGTCTAGTGACGATGAAGAGGTCAAGGCGATTTTGGACGGCTTTTATTTCCGCGACCGCTATCAGCTCGACAACATGGTCGAGCGCGATTATTTCGGCTGGCTTACCCAACCTCATCATATTGACAAGCTTGTGCCTGTAGCACAGGTTATACAGCGCGATTTATATGCGTATGATTTTGGCTGGCGCGCGGAAGAGGATTTGTTCGGACGCCTGATGGCGCAACTTGCGCGGCGCAGCCAGCGAAAACTGCTGGGACAGGAATGGACGCCCGGCTGGCTTGCCCGCATTCTGGCCGAGCGCTGTCTGGACAATCTTCCCAAAGGCGAGCGGCCGCGCATTGTCGATATGTGCTGCGGCTCCGGTTCGATCCTAGCCGAAGTTCTCAAGGCCGCGAGGGACCGGTTTGGTTTGAACGGGATTGAGGCGCTGCATGATGTGGTGACGGGCTTCGACATCGATCCGCTTGCTGTCAGCCTGGCCAAAACGACGTGGGTTGTCACTCTTACCGCGGAGATCAAAGCCGCGGCCAGTCTTATTGTGATCCCCATCTATCACGCGGATTCGTTATTTGCGGTGACGCCGGTCTCCGCAACGGTTCCCTTTGCAGGGAAAAGTGAAACAATTGACGTATCCTTGGACGGGACCGTTGTCCAACTGCCGAGTGCGCTTGTGCGTCCCGCTTACCGCGCGTTGTTCGACCGCATTGTTGATTGGGCTTATGACGAAGCCCTCGATGCGCAAAGAAAGGACAGCACGGCGGACATTACCAAAGAGGCCGCTGAACATTTCCTGCGCGGTGCGGTTGCTGCTTCGGCAACAGAGCTACCCGAAGGATTGCATGAGCTGTTTGCTGAATCTGTTTATGCCTTGGCGCGTTGCATGGCCGAGCTTGCGGTTGTGAACCGAAACGGAATATGGGCATTCATTCTGCGTAATACCTATCAACCGGGCCTACTCAGCGGGCAGTTCAACGGCTTGGTGTCAAACCCGCCCTGGCTTGCCATGAGCGGGTTTGCTGATAATCCCTATAAGGAAGTTCTTACAAGCCGGGCGAAACTCTACGGCATTCGTCCGCCGGGCCCCTCGTTCCTGCACCTGGAACTGGGCACAACCCATCTTCTTCATGCCATCGACCGTTATCTCGCGTCGAATGCTTCTATTGCCTGTCTGGTGCCCGGCACGGTTTTCAACGGCCATCATCACGAACCTTTCCGTCAACGCCAGTTTCTGAAAAGCGAGCGCCCGGTAGCGCTTGAGATCAGCGAAATCTGGCAAGTCGCATTGGGTACATTCAAATATCCCGGCGCTGCCGTGATCGGCCGCAAACGCATCAAAACTGCGGGTCTGCGATCAAAGCCGTTGACGGGCTTCGTTGCCGCAGAGGATGGCCTTAAAGCGGTTGACTTCTCAACACGCGTAATCGACACCAAGCGAACGGCCTGGGTTTTGGAGAAGGGAGGTCTGCCGGCGGCCACTTCGGGCATGACGGTTGTCCCGCAACAAGGCGCCGACCTTATGCCGCGCACGGCAGTGTGTATCCAAATCGTGAACCACAGGGGCGCGGAATACCGGGTTGATACACCATCTCGCGGATCAACATGGGGCTTTACAGTCAAGGCAGCGAAGGAACTTAAGGATGATCGCTTTCCGGGGCATGTCGCACCGCGCTTTATTTACCGTATCGCGCAATCTGAGAATCTGCTCCCCTTTGTTCTTGGCGTTCACTGCGCACCGATAGCGATTCCCGCAATTAGGGATAAGAAGGGTGTCTGGAAGCTGTTCGATGAAACGGATATCCGGCGGCAGGGATTTACCCAAACGGCGCGCCGGTTTCGCGCCATTAACAAAAAACTGGAACAGGTCGGCCAAGGGAAAACCTTGCAGGAGCGTATAGACGAGCGCGGGAAATTGACAAAACAGGTCCTTGGCGCGAGTGGATTGCTGGTTGTTGCCGGTGCCGGCGGAAAGCATATTTGCGCAGGTTGCGTGCCGGTTTCACAGGCAAGAGACTTGGTCGTAGACCAGACTCTCTATTGGCAGGTTGTTAGCGACGAAGCGGAAGCTTGGTATCGCATTGGCCTTCTTAACAGTCATGCCATGACCGAAGCGATCAGCCCGTTTAATCCCAAGGGCGCATTTGGCGAACGGCATATTCACGCGCTCCCGTACCGCCTTATGCCCGTTTATGATCCATCCAACGAAGATCATATCCGCATCGCGCAATACGCGAAGCAGATCGCAGAACTGGTGCAGGGTTTGGTAGCTGCAAATGCGCATCTCAGCAACCCGAACCGCGCTTTGACCGCGCGGCGCATGAAGCTTCGCAAGAAACTCGGGGAGATGCAGGAATTCCAGGCCTTGGAGCATCTGTGTGCCGCTGCGCTCGGAACAACGGCGTTCGGGGACGAGGCGGATGAAGCTACCGGTGTACAAGAAGAGGCGGAAGGGAACTACTAACCAGTACGTAAGTATCTTTAGTCACGCGGCGGCGTAACGCGTATCGGGAACCTGAAAGAAGCTGCGGATCCGATCGGGGCGCTCCTGCAAGAAACGCAGCCGGCCGGCCACCGCGCGGTTCAGCTCCTTTGGACCTTCGAGCTTGGCGCGACCGACGACGTTGCTCTACACGTCGTTCCAGCCAAGTTCGTCGGGATTGATCTCCGGTGAGTACGGCGGCAGAAAGAACAACTTCAATCGACCGTCCAGACTCTCCACGTACGTCTTAACCGCTTTCGCCCGATGCGAGGGATGCCCGTCCACGATCAAATACACCGGGCGGCGCTGACCGTGCATCAGACGCTTCAGAAATCCAATGAACACCTTCGCGCCCACCCCACCCTTGACCACCATGAAACGTAGCTCCCCCCCCTCGGGCTGATCGCCGAGATCATGTTCAGGGAAAATCGCTGCCCGGTGACCCGCACGATCGGCGTCTCGCCCTTGACCGCCCAGGCATTGCACTGTACGCTGCGCTGCCCAGCCAGACACCGCTTTTTAGCACGAGCCGTCTTCGTTCAGCGCTTGCACCATGAACATCGATAACGTCACCGGCGGCGGATACAGCCGTTCCCGATGCTCGGGCAGGTAGGAATTCGTTATCTCCAACAGTGCGGTGGGTCCCGTGAGCAGATTGAAAAAGTCCACCGCTTCGGCCGGGCGCACGCGGCGCTTGACACGCTTCGCCTGTTGATGGGGTTCAAATTCGGCATTACGATGGTTCAAGGTTGGCCTCGCAGGGGTTGGTGGGGGATGTCTGACAACAACATCTTACCAATCCCGGGGGCCAGCCTTCCTCCGTTATTTCAATCTCTTATCCCTATACGTTAATGCCGCCGCCGCTTAAGTCAGTGCCATTCCCCTTAAGACTAGAGCCTTTCTGCCGATACTTTTCCAAAAGGGCAATCGGACTGGGAGGGTACACAATCAATGGAACGTAAATCTATTCTACTGTCAGCCGCACTGGCGCTTCTACTCGGCACACACGCCGCCTGGGCGGCCATGACTGACTCACAGGCCCATACCTTAGCGGTGACCGCCTACAAGGATCCGGGATCGAAGAAGGCGGCTGCGGCACTCAATAAACTGGGGAATGCAGCGAATGACGGCGCACCCACAGCGCAAGACTGGATTGGAATACTCTACTCATCGCACAAGGACTACGCCAAGGCCAACTACTGGTACCAGAAGGCCGCGGCGCAGGGATTCGCCGGCGCGCAGTACAACCTCGGGGTCGACTACGACAACGGCTGGGGCGTGCCGCAGGACTACGCCAAGGCTGCTTACTGGTACCAGAAGGCCGCGGCGCAGGGCAACGCCGACGCGCAGTTCAACCTCGGGGTCGACTACCGCCACGGCCAGGGCGTGCCGCAGGACTACGCCAAGGCCAACTAC
>NCBI01000058.1 GCA_002255365.1 Chromatiales bacterium 21-64-14 | reverse complement strand
TCGATCCTTGGAGCTTGGCCCAGAAACGGTGGAAAAAGCGGCTCGGCCTGGTCTTGGGGCGTCGCCGTCTCCTACGCGACGCGAGCTTTTTACATGTGCTCAATGAGGACGAAGGGAAGCTGCTGGAACCTCTTCGGCTTGGCACGCCAATGGTGGTGGTACCGAATGGGGTCTTTGCCGCGGAGGTCGGTAAGCGACCGAATCCCGGGAGATTTTACCTTAGGTACCCACAGCTGGAGAATTCGCCATACATTCTTTTTTTAAGCCGGCTGCACTATAAGAAGGGGTTGGATTTCCTCGCTGCGATGTTTGCTAAGGTTGCCTCGGCAATCCCGGAAGTGAGACTCGTCGTGGTGGGTCCTGATGGCGGAGCCCTGGCGGACTTCGAGGGGCGGGTTCGCAATGCGGGGTTTGCGAATCGTGTCCTTGTTACTGGCCCGCTGTATGGGTCGGCCAAATCCGAGGCGTTGGCGGATGCGGCATGTTTTTGCCTCCCAAGCCGCCAGGAGGGGTTCAGTATGGCCATAACCGAGGCCCTGGCGATCGGTTGCCCTGTCCTAATTACTGAGAATTGCCATTTCCCCGAGGTCGCTACTGCGGGTGCGGGGCTAGTCGTTCCGCTCAGCGTCGCTGAGTTGGCAGACGCGGCATCAAGGATCCTGCGGAGTTCCGCTCTTAGAACCAGAATGGGGCAAGAAGGGCTCGCGCTGGTGAGAAAGAGCTATACCTGGGAACGTATATCAGAGTACCTTGAGGCTGCCTATCGTCGACATTTCCGGACTAGATAACTCGAAGGATAATCCAGCGGTAAGGAGGCGATGCTGCTGTAGGCGCCCCTTGCACACCCACGCCGGGAGTGAACATGCGAATGCGATCGATAGTGCGAAGATTACGAACCGTAGGTAGGATTCTTGTCGGCAGGGATCTCCTTGTGAGGCGAGATGTGCGTGTTCGGAAAGAACGATTCGGTTCTGAATACGGCGGTTGGGATTTGGCGATTGAACACCTCGTGCGTGATCCTGTCATATATTCATTTGGGGTGGGAGAAGATATTTCTTTTGAACGAGCGCTTATCGACAGGTTCAAATTAACGGTACATGCATTCGACCCTACGCCGAAATCTATAAAATGGATAATGAGTCAGAAGCTCCCCGATGGGTTTATCATGCATCAGTATGGGATAGCAGCAACTGACGGGATGCTACAGTTTAATCCCCCGGAGAATCCCGCGCACGTTTCCTACACGCTGACGGATCGTCCGTCGGCCGATGGGGCTACGATATCCGCGCCTGTGAAGCGACTTGCGACGGTAATGCGTGAGCTAGGCCACACGCACATAGATGTCCTGAAGATGGATATTGAGGGCGCTGAGTACGAAGTTATCGGCGACTTGGTGGCATCAAAGATTTTCCCCGCACAACTATTGGTTGAGTTTCATCACCGTCTCCCAAATATCGGCAGTGGTCGGACGAAGGATGCGATAGAGATGCTTCGTCAAACCGGGTACCTGCTATTTTCTATTTCACCTACCAACGAAGAGTTCGCATTCATCCTGCGTACAAGCTAATTGCACCGAAGGTTGGTGGGTCGTGAGCATGCCCGAAAGGTGCCGAAATTGTGTTGAAGTGACAACGCCAAGTTGCTCTAAGATCCCAAACGCCGGGCCCACGAGCTTGGGGGAAACGCGGGCTACCGACAGGCATCGGGCTTTCGGGGTACTTGATTCAGAATTTCCCAAAGGTGCTTCTGATAGCCATCAGATTGCTTGACTCGGTCCCCGAAACGGGAAGTCCGTGATCTTTGCTCCAGGGTCGTGCCAGACGGGGGCGTTGCGCGAGTCATCGCCTCTGAAAAACAACGCATGTAACGCGGTACTGTTTAAATAGCCACGGGAGGTATCGCGCTGCGTTCCACCAGGATCGCGGTCGGTAAAACGGAACGGAAAGCCGCAAGAGCGTCTTTGCGAATAGGGAACGATCCGCAAGTAGTCGATTCAGATAGGTTCCGCACGGAAGTATCGTGGACGTCGCTATCGAACAGTTGGGGAAAAAGGTAAACAGTTCCTCCGGTGTCGGCCGAAATCCCGTGTCGATCGGATCGGGATGATAGGGGTATCGGTAAGGGACTGTAACGATCAATAGCCCCCCGGGCTCCAGAACGCCTTCGAGTGCCCGGCAGATGGCCATCCGATCCTCGACGTGCTCTAATAAGTTCGCGCATAAGATACTTTTAAGTTGGAGGCTGGCTAGAGTCTCCAAAAAATGCGGATCCGTCAGGTCTCCTGAAATATCGATCCCAACATCTTTTTTTATATCTGCGTGTATAAATCGAATGCCGTTTCGGGTCGCGGGCGCAATCACAAATTCGTTTATCCACGGTTGGATCTCGCGGCGAAACTTTTCTGTAGAAGCCCCAACGTTCAAGATCGGTGAGATTGAATGGGGATCCACCGTGGACAAGACTGTTCCGAGCCACTTCGCTTCGTCTGGGAGCATGGGCGCAACCTGGGTATGGATGTCTGGGCCGTTCGGGTCCAGTGATAAATGGACACCAAAATTTAGGCGGCGCGATACGTGCTGCGCCGGGTCATGCCGCCCGGGTCATGCCGCGATCCTGGCGGCTTCATGGTAATACACACTGTCTGGTGTCTGCCTGTCAAGCGACGAATGCCGTCGCTTGGTATCGTAGAACGTAGAGTACCTGGCTCGGACGGCCGATCACGGGGTTTCTCAGCAGGTACGAATAGACCTTGTGCGCTTGGTCGGCCAGATTCAGGCTGCACTTCGGGTGCAGTGCTGCCAGCCCCGTGGTATGCATCAGGCGCTGCACACGCTTACCGTTGGCCCGATGGCCCTCATCCTGTAGTCTCTGGTGCGCCGGCTGCCGTAGTAGGGTGATCCATGTGGTAGAACGCGTTCAGCGGCCCCTAGACCAAGCCCCGCATGCGCTTTCCGAGATGGTCGTGGATCTGGCGCTCAACGATCTCGACGTCATGGCTCTGCTTTGGCGTACCCTTTTCCATGGTGGTGACCTCCTTCTTCTGGTCATTGGCGTTTGGTGCCCAAATCACTGCTTTCCTCCAGAGTCTGTTGCTCATGATGGAGGAAAGCACCTCTCATCACCCAGTCAATGTTCAAGGAGTGGGGTTCACCTCTCAGAGAAGAGCCTGAACGGGGGGGTTGGTGAGCTGGTTCAGGCGGCCGGGTTGTCGGTGTTGTTAATGGAACGGAACCGCTGACCCCGGACTTCGTTGGGGGATTGGGCTGGCTCATTGTCGCCGATGGGATCGGCAATTGCATCCAGTTGCTCGAAGGTGATGCCTCCTGGCCGTTCTACACAGACGTGAGCAACAATACCCACTCCTTCTCCTGGCCAGCAGGATACCGTGCAACCTGAGCAGGACGAAGCAAGCGCTCCGAGTATACAGCACTGGTAGTCGCAGTGTTGCAGCGCCCCATGCCGACACCCGCGCGGGCAAAGTGAGTACATGCTGCCCATTGGGTCCGCCGGCACCCATCGTGGTCACCGTTGCGATAGGCGGAGCTAGTGCGTGTGCCCTGCTACCGCATTGATGCCCGCGCGGTATGCCGCGGCATTTGGGGGTATCGTCTATCCACCACCTTAGCGCGTGAGCCGGCGGACCCTGGTCCACGGCTTCACGGTTTCATAGGTGGTCTGCGCGGCCCAATGTTACTGGGTTTTGCACACACACGCCGAAACGTGTTTCTTCGCGTCTCGGGTCTTCTGTTGACGGTACGCGCCTCCTGGCGACGCAAACCAAGCCGAAAATTCCCGAGACGAACAACCACAGCGCCGCTGGCAGGCGCACTAAAACGGGTGCGATGTCGGTCGCCTCCAGCGTTGCCGGTGGCACGGACCCGGCCGGGAACAACACGTAGTACTGGGAGCCCGGGGTGATTGTGCGATACCCACTGTCACCTACCCAAGCTCCGCTAGACGGTGTAGGGCTCGTCGTAGCGCCCAGCAGGAATTTGTTCGACCCATAAAGCGTAAATGTGTTGCCGTTGAGGTTACTCAGGCTCAAATTCGGGCTTTGCGAGCTGAACGAAATGGTATCGTTTTTTGCGTTGACTGGCAGGTAACCCAGCGATGGATTCAACGAGGTATTACCCGGACGGAAGATGCCGAAGCTCGTGATCCCGTTGGTACAGAACGTGCCACTTCCGCAGCTTCCGTTAAAAAGCAGTCCGATCAAATAAGAGAGATTGGTCGCGTTGAAGTTGCTATCCGTATTGTACCAAACGGTCGACGCGTACACCGGCGCTGACGGTAGGACGGTTCCTGCGACAGCCAACGCAAACACGGTTGCCAGCCGAGCCCCAATTGGCAGGGAGAACGATGAAATAGAACTCATGGCCGAAGTACTCCTCTATCAGTGGCACTGCCCTGCCCCAAGTTGAGGCCGGGCACGGACCCCCTCAAAAGCTCAAAGCCCAACAGATACCGAGTAATCGGTTTTAGTCGGCGAGTACCACAGCCGTTACCTAACGGCTTTGCCTGCGGTGTTGCAATGTCTGTACCAGTTCGCGGGGTGTTAGGTAAGATACTGTTTCCAAACTTGGAACTAGTAGGCGCGCGGGAAAGGAAGTAGCAAATACCCGTATCTACCGCACTTTAACAGCGCGTATTTTCTGGAGTTGCACCAATGGGGATCGGTGAACCAGGGTGCAGAACGGTAAGGTGCTTTCCGTTATTTCGACCGAGCGCGTAGACTACCGACGGCTCGATGATTCTTAACCGACAGCTTCGTTATCTAACCTGCAGGACGCCCGATGACGTTGGTACTGGTGGATACCAGACGCAACGCGTGGCTGGTGCAAGCGACGCACACGCGTATGGGTCTTCGACTGTCTGAGCTTGCAGAGGTGGCCATTGAAGGTGGCGGCCAAGCAAGCTTCCTGGCGGGTCTGGCCGAACACCCGGTAGGCGCGTTCACAGAGCTTGCGGGTGGCCGGTCCCGAGAGGGCGGCGTGCAGGGTGTCGAGCTCGGCCAGCAGGCGAACATCGGCGGGGGTATAGCGGAGGGGAAACGGTTCGGCCGGCGGGCCGCCGCGGTCAATGATGCGGCCACACTCGCGGAATTGGTCGATAAGGCGGGCAATCTGGGCTCGCGAGACCCCGGTGACGTTCCCCAGATAGCGGTACGGCTACCCTTTGTTTGGCTGGGGAAGCCGAGCATAGGCGATGCGGCGCAGTTCCGCGGCGACCAACGGGTAGCCGGCCGGCCCGGGGCAGCAAAACCGAGGGGTTGGATGGCCTCTGAGGAAGGCGCTGATCTGCTCCAGCCGCTGGAGAGCATGGGTCTTCAGGCTCACGAGCATCATCCTCGATGATGCTCGACCCCGGACCGCCTTGAGGCTGATCTCCCGCCGGAATTACACCCAACTTCAGGCTCATGTGTCGTTGGAACAAGCTTGGACTGGAAAAAAACCTTGCCCGGTAATACGATGAATCTCCCGGGGGCGTGGCGTCGCCGGGTGGATACGGGGCGATTTCGGAGATGGGGGATATTCACGCTGTCGAGGACTATGGGTGGCGCGACGCAGAGCGCACGGGCTCGCACCGGTATATAGAACCGGCGGTGATTTCCTGGTTAGGGCGGCTGGGTGCGCGTCGCGTCCTTGACCTGGGGTGCGGAAACGGATTCTTGTGCAGGACACTCAAGGACGCGGGCTACGAGGTGGTCGGTTGCGACGCAGATAGGCGGGGGATCGAGCTCGCGCGATCGCGTAGCCCGGATATCCGGTTCGAAGTAGTGGAAATCGGATCGCCTCCGGAGGCCGTCGGTGAGGCGTCCTTTGACGCTGTGGTTTCGACAGAGGTGGTCGAACACCTCTATAGTCCCCACAGGCTGCCTGAGTTCGCGCATCCACTGGTGAAGGAGGGTGGACATCTGATCGTGACGACACCCTACCATGGGTATCTCAAGAATTTGACGCTGGCCCTGCTTGATCGTTGGGATTCCCACCATGCGCCCTTGTGGGAGGGCGGGCACATCAAGTTCTGGTCGCGCGCGACGCTGACCGCACTTCTGGAACGCGGCGGGTACCATGTGGTCGGGTTCTCCGGCGTGGGACGCGTGCCGCTGCTCTGGAAAAGCATGGTAATGGTTGCCCGTAAGCTCTGATCCGGTGCGCGTGCCGCCCAGCCCAGCCCCATCCGGTTTCCAAGCGGCACGGCCAGTGCACATACCCTCAGCCGAAGATAACAGTCTCTAGCCGGACCTTAGGAGGAGTCATGGTCAGCAACACAGCGCCGCGAGAGGGCGGACTATGGCGCACGCCGATTGGATCGTGGGCGCTCTTTTCCCTGCTGCTCGCGTTGCTGTCGTGGGTGTTTCGCGGGAGCCTGGGATTCCTCGTCCGGTCGTGGGCGCAGCCGGAGTACGGCTATGCCTATCTGATCCCCTTTATCAGCGCGTTCCTCATCTGGCAGCGCAAAGATCGGCTGGAAGCGTTGGTTTTCACCGGTTCCAGCGCCGGGGTGGCGCTCGTGGCGCTCGGTCTTCTGGTCTCCCTTGCAGGTCGGCTCGGTGCCGTGCATACGGTGATCCAGTACGGCGTGTTCTTTACGGTGCTCGGCATGTTCTGGGCGTTCTACGGAACTAAGGCCTTCCGGACCGTCGCCGTGCCGTTGCTGTTGCTGGGATTCGCCATTCCGCTGCCCGGTTTTTTTTACCAAACCTTGTCGAATAACCTGCAGCTGCTCTCCTCGCGACTGGGTGTGGATCTCATCCACCTCTTTAACGTTCCGGTGTTTCTGGAGGGCAATGTGATCGACCTGGGGGTCTACAAGCTCCAGGTCGTCGAGGCGTGCAGCGGGTTGCGTTATCTGTTCCCGCTGACGACGTTGGCGTTCGTCGCGGCTTACCTCTATCAGGCGGCGCTCTGGAAACGTGCTGTGGTGTTTTTGTCGGCACTCCCGATCACGGTATTCATGAACAGCTTCCGCATCGGTGTGATCGGAATGTTGGTCGGGTACTGGGGGATCAGTCAGGCCGAGGGGTTCCTGCACTGGTTTGAGGGGTGGGCAATCTTCATGGCCTGTATTTTATTGCTGCTGGCGGAGATGTGGGTGCTCACCCGGATCGGCCGCGATCGCAGGCCATTCCGCGAGGCGTTCAGTCTCGATTTTCCCGCCCCTACGCCCCCAGGCGTGCCGGTGCGTGCGCGCCGGATTCCAACAGCGTTCTGGTGGGCGTGTGCCTTGCTCCTGGTGGTCGGGATCTCTGCGCTGATGATTCCCAACGCCAAGGACGTGATTCCGGCACGGAGAAGTTTCACCGAGTTTCCGTTGCGACTGGGGCCGTGGACTGGAACGCCAGACGCGTTGGGGGAGATCTACCTGCGTTCGCTCAATCTGGACGACTACATTCTGGCGGATTACCGGGACCCGAGGAGCCAAGATCCGGTCAATCTGTATATCGGTTACTACGACGTGCAACGCGCCAACAAGGTGCCCCACTCGCCCAAGGCGTGCCTTCCCGGTGGTGGCTGGCTCATGACGAGTATTGGCCTGCACTACGTCAAGGGCGTCAGCGTGAGCGGGGTCCCGCTGCGCGTCAACCGGGTGGTGATCTCCCGGGAGGGGTATCAGCAGCTCGTCTACTACTGGTTCCAGGAACGCGGGCGGGTTATCACGAATGAATATGCGGCGAAGTATTACATTCTGGTGGATTCGATCACCCGCCACCGGACCGACGGCGCCCTGGTGAGGCTCGTCACGATGGTGGGGCCCAATGGAACCCTCAAGGCCGCCGACCAACGGCTGACCGCATTCGCCCGCCGCCTTGCGCCGATCCTGCCGACGTACGTGCCGGATTGACGCCTCCGTGGTGCTGTTCATGACATTCATCATCGCCTTGGCGGTCACGATGACGCTGATCCCACCATTGGCGGCCTTGGGGCGCCGCTATGCGCTCGTCGACGAGCCCGGAGACCGCAAGGTCCATACGATTCCGGTCCCGCGGGTGGGTGGAGTCGCGATGGTGCTCGGCTCCGTCGTGGCGCTGGCGATCTGGGGCCCGATGCATTGGGCGCTGCGGGGGCTGTTGCCGGGGCTCGCGGTGTTGTTGCTATTCGGCGTCTGGGATGACGTACGCAATCTCGGCTATCGGCTGAAGTTCGCCGGCCAGTTCGTGGCGGCGGCTATCGTGGTGGTGCTGGGCGGCGTCAAGATTTCGGTTTGCCCGTTTTTTGGCCTGATGCCGGTTTCTGACGGGTTCGCGATCCCGCTTACGATCGTTGCGATCGTCGGGGTGACCAACGCGATCAACCTGTCGGATGGGCTGGACGGTCTAGCGGCCGGGATCTCGCTGCTCTCCCTGGCGGGGATCTCGCTGCTGGGGTATTCGTCGGGCGGCGCGGATCTGGTGGTTACCTGCGCGGCGGTGGGCGGGGCAATCTTCGGGTTTCTGCGCTTCAATACGTATCCGGCCAAGGTGTTTATGGGCGACACCGGGAGCCAGTTCCTGGGATTCGCGATTGTGGTGCTGGCGATTCAGTTGACCCAGCATACGAACACCGCGCTCAATCCGGCGCTGCCCCTGCTGCTGGTGGGGGTCCCGATCATCGATACGGTGTATGTGATGGTCCGGCGGATCCGCGCGGGGAGATCGCCGTTCGCCCCCGACCAGGGGCATGTCCATCACCGCCTGCTCTCCGGTGGATTGGCCCACTACGAGGCGGTGGCCGTGATCTACCTGGCGCAGATTGCCTTTATCTCGGCCGCCGTGCTGCTGCGTTACTACACCGACGGGGTTGTGGTCGGCGTCTATCTTGCGCTCGCGGCGGGGTTCCTGCTGGTGGTGGTACGGGCGGGTCGCGTGCTGCACGGCGTCACCCACTCGCGGCTCACGGACTGGGTCGGCGCCGTGGACCGCAGCCCATGGTCGCGTAGGATCCCGGCCCTCGTGATCACCTGCGGGATGCCTTTGTACCTGCTGTCGGGTGCCTTGGCCGTCCCCGGGGTGCCGCGCGACATCGAACTCAGCGCCGCTGGGGTATTGCTGCTCTTGGGCGCGCGGCTGATCGTCGGTGACCGAATGCGGTTTTTACCGCTTCGGCTGCTGGTCTTCCCCGCAATCGCCTTCGCAGTCTACGTGATCCACATCAGTGGGGGCTACGGGACCGGCACGAGCCACGCGGTGCAGATCGGACTCCTTTCGCTGATCGGCGTTGCCATGTATTTTTCGATTCGATACACCCATGACACCACGTTCCGGACTACGCCAACGGACCTGTTGGTGATCGCCGTGGCGATCGGGATCGGGATCCTGTACGAGCAAGGGATGATCGATGCCGGCCTGGCCCCGATGGTGGTAGAATTGGTGCTCCTTTTCTATTGTGGTGAGATCGCGATGCGCCGCATGCGTGGGCGCTGGAACTGTCTGACCATCGGCATCCTTGCGGTCCTGGCGGCGCTCGCCCGCGGCTTGTTCTGAGCGCTGCCCAGACCGCCCCTGCCCGATCGGCTGGGTGTGGAGGCGGTGTCCGGGGCTTTACTTCTGCTATGATGGCCAAATACTTGCCGGTACCTGGCGACGCGCCGAAACGGCGCGGCACGCGGTGGGGCTGCAACCCGGCGCCGTCGATGGCACGAGCGTTCTTCAGGAGAGATGGCATGAGACGATCGATGAGTGCCGGCCGGTGGCTGGTAATCCTGGTGGTGGCGCTGTCGGTCGCGGGTTGTGGCAGCCGCGAGGATCGGATGCATGCCTACCTGAAGCGTGGGCAGACCTTCCTGGCGAAAGGTGAATACGCCAAGGCGGGCGTCGAACTCCGCAATGCCTTGCAGATCGAGCCGAAGAACGCGGAGGGTCATTACCTCCTCGGTACCGTCCTGCAGCATGAAGGTGATATGCGCCGCGCGTTCGGCCAGTACAAGTCGGCGGCGGATCAGGACCCCAAATACGTGGAGCCGCGCGAGAAGCTGGCGCGGATCTATCTCGCCGTCCACCAACTCGACAAGGCGCACGAGACGATCAAGGCCATTCTGGCGTTAAAGCCCGGGGACCCGGGCGCATTGACCGTACAGGCGGCGGTTCTCGCCACCGAGGGCAAGAAGCAGGAGGCGCTGGCGCAGGCACGCAGCCTGTTCCAGAAGGACTCACACAACACCGACGCGGCGATCCTGCTCGCCAACCTCTACGCGGACCTGGGTCCCAAGGCCAAGGCGGGGACGACTCTGGAGGACGCGATCCGGGACAATCCGAAGAACATTCCCTTGCGGCTCTGGCTAGCGCGCTTCTATGTGGGCGCGAAACAGCCCGACAACGCGGAGCGGGTCTATCGCAAGGTGGTGGAACTCGCGCCGGACAACCCGGACTACCGCACCGCGCTGGCGATCTTTTATGCACAGACCGGAAAGCTTGGGGAGGCGGAGAAGACGCTGCGGGACGCAACCCGGATCGACCCAGAAAAGGCCAAGCCGTATTTGGTATTGGCTGATTTTCTCGCCAAGCGCAAGAGCGTAGCCGAGGCCGAGCAGGAGTTGCAGACCGCAAGCGCGGCGCATCCGGATCTCTACGATCTGAGATTCGCGCTGGCAGGTTTGTACGCGCAGGCCGATAACCCGGGGAAGGCGAAGGCGGTCTACAAGCAGATCATTGCCGATAAGGGCGAGGACCTCACCAACCCGGTCGGACTCCGGGCCCGCGACATGCTGGCCTCGCTTTACGCGGGGGAAAACAAGCTCGCCAAAGCGCAGGGTCTGATCGACGGGGTGCTCAAGAACAATCCCGGGGACAACGGGGCGTTGTTGCTCCAGGGGAAGATTGCCCTACAGCAAGGCAAACCCCTGGCGGCTGTAGCTGCCTTCCGCGGGCTTCTGAAGGATCAACCGGACTCCGTAGAGGTGCTGACGCTGTTGGCGATGGCGCACCTGCGGAACCACGAGCCGGAGCTGGCGCGCGACAATCTGCAGCGGGCGGCGCAGCTCAATCCCAAAGATCCCGGGGCGCGGGTGCGGCTGGCGCGATTCTTCCTGCAGTCGGGTGATCAGAAGAAGGCGCTGGACGAGGTGGGCAAGGGCCTGAAGGTGGATCCCAATAACCTTGGTCTGTT
>NCBI01000057.1 GCA_002255365.1 Chromatiales bacterium 21-64-14 | reverse complement strand
CACTTCCCTGCGTGCGCGGGTCATACGTTCCTCCTTGAACGTCTATGACAAGTTCCACAATAAACCTACTCCCTCACCCCACAGCGGTCAAGATTCGTGGGTGTCCCATTATTGCCATTATTGCCCCCGCCATTATTGCCCCCTATTCTTTGCTTTCTTCTTCATTCCCCCCTTTGCCCCGCGTCCCATTCATTCCCGTGGGTGTCCCATTCTTTCCTTCATCCCATTCTTTCCTCTCCTCACCCCACAGCGGTCAAGATTCGTGGGTGTCCCATTTTTTGATTTTTTGTGGGTGTCCCATTTTTTTCCATTTTTTTGTTCCTTTCCTTCGACGGCCTGTACAAAGCAGAGATTCGTAGCCCCCTATTTATCAGTCCGGTGGTGGAGTACCGGGCGGCGGCACTGCTGGCGGTGCAGACCCAGGAGGAGGTGGCGCGTCGTAATACGGCCCGGGCGGCGGTGGCGGCGGCGGGTAGGCGCGGTCGCTGGGCTGCTGCTGGAGCCGCGCATCCACCGGCACCTCGTTGCCCTTGGCGTACATGCATTGCATATAGGCGTAGTCGTAACGCCGCTGCAGTTCGTAGGCCGAGTCGTTGCCTGCGCCAGCACCGGCCGCAGTACCCACCACCGCACCGGTAGCGGCACCTACGGCCGCACCTCGTCCTGGGTCGTGCCTGGACAGCGCGGCGCCCAGGGCACCGCCGAGCAACGCAGCGAGCCCGGCGCTCCGGAGCGTGCTCTGCCCGGCGACCCGGTTCGGGCTCTCACCCACCTGCATCTGGGCGAACTGACGGCAGATGGCGTTATCGGCCTGGAACTCATTGAAGTTCTTGCCGCTTCCTGGCAGTACCATTACGCTGGGGCCGTTGGGGATGGTCGCGCACGCCCCCAGTGATAACGCCACCAGCGCGGACACGCATCGAGTGCTCGTGCTCACTGTAGATTCCTTAAGTTTGGCGTGACGGGGTCAGCGCGGTGGCGCTGCGGGTACGACCTTCATCCATCCCGGTGGGCACTCACGAACGTAGGGGTAATAACCCGGCGGGGACGTGCAGTAATACCAGTAGTAGTCGGATGCACCTTGCTGCGGCGTAGGATCCACGTACACCGGTGGCTCACTGTAGACCACCACGGGTGGATAGGGGTTTGCGTAGTAGCGAGGACCGTAGAACGACGACCAGAATAAGGGAGCGCCCAGTAACAGGCCGAAACGCACGCCAGAGTGGCCGCCGTGCCCGTAACGGCCGTCTGCGTGTACGGCGCCAGTGCTGAACGCGAGGAGCAGCGCGCTGGTGCACAGCAATTTCCTATTGAACCGCATTCGACTCGCCTCCAGTGTTCCCGCCCGACGATCCAGCACCCGTATCGAAGCGGTATCCCCATACTGGATGTATACTGCAAGTGTCCACGATTGCTGCGTAAGCTTGGGTACGGTACGCGCAAAAGTTTGTAAACGTCGCGGACACCCAAAACGCGGGTAGACGGCCTATACTTCAGTATAGTCCACGCGCGCAGCCCCTGCTTGGAACCAATCGGGGGCACGAATTCGGCCAGGATAAATTAATTTGCGCGGTCATACTCGTCGCGCGAAAAGCCCCGACCCAGGGCGCCGGTGGCTAACACCGGCGGTGGGTGCCAAATCGCTCCCCGTTGCTAGGCGCCCCGCTTCTGGCGTGCCGGCAGCGCCCGCTGCAGCTTCTCGCGCGCGCTGCGCAGAAGCTTCTCGGTGGTCTCCCAGTCCATACACGGGTCGGTCACCGACACTCCGTAGCGGAGCTGTGAGAGGTCTGCGGGGATCGGCTGGCTGCCGCCGTGGAGGTTGCTCTCCAGCATCAGCGCCACGATAGAGCGGTTGCCCTCGGAGATCTGGTTGACGCAGTCCTTCGCCACCAGTGGCTGCATCGCCGGGTCCTTGTTGGAATTGGCGTGCGAGCAGTCCACCGCGATGTTAACGGGCAAGCGCGCCTCCACCAGCTCCTGCTCGGCCAGCGCGATGGAAGCCGAATCGTAGTTGGAACGGCCGTTGCCGCCACGCAGGACGATGTGGCCGTAGCGGTTGCCACGCGTGCTGAACACCGCGCACTGGCCCTCCTGGTTGATCCCGAGGAAATGGTGCGTGCGCGCCGCCGAGTGCAGCGCGTTGATTGCGACCGCAAGGCTGCCGTCGGTGCCGTTCTTGAAGCCGATCGGCGTGGACAGGCCGCTCGCCATCTCGCGGTGCGTCTGCGACTCTGTGGTGCGCGCGCCGATCGCCGTCCAGGTGATCAGGTCGGACAGGTACTGCGGGGTGATCGGGTCGAGCGCCTCGGTCGCGGCCGGCAGCCCCAACTGCGCGAGGTGCAGCAAGAGCTCGCGCGCCAGGTGCAGGCCCTTCTCGATATGGAAGGAGTCGTCCATGAACGGGTCGTTGATCAGGCCCTTCCAGCCCACAGTGGTGCGGGGCTTCTCGAAATACACACGCATGACGAGGTAGATCGTGTCGCCGACCTCCTCCGCCAGCCGCTTGAGCCTGGCGGCGTATTCGCGGGCCGCCTCGATATCGTGGATCGAACAGGGCCCGACCACCACGAACAGGCGGGGGTCCGCGCGGTCCAGGATGCGGCGCACCGTCGCGCGGCCCCGCAGCACCGCCACCTGCGCCTGCTCCGTCAACGGCAGCGCGGCCTTCACCTGCCGCGGCGTCGGCAGCAGGTCCTGCGATAGCACGTTGACGTTATCGATCCGGTCGTTATCCATGCGTCGCTGACCCTAGTAAAACTAAAATATATTCAATAATTTGAATGCTTCATCCGGGGGTCCAGATGGAAACATCCACCGGGAGGCTGCGGCGCGCGCGGGCCCTGGATCCTGATATCAGGAGTGTACAGATTAAGGGGACGCACATTAAGAGGATTTATTTGGACGCCAATACCCGCACCTTGAAAGCGGTTCGGTCCTACGCCAGTGACTCGCGCCGGATATGAAAATAAACCCCCGCTTCGATGCTGTAGGGAAAACCGTTATTCCACGGCGCGACACTGTTGTGACACCAAACTGTGTTGCTGTTCCCGCTGCCGACGGCCTCGTGATCGTCCTAATTGACACGGTCCGGGTGGCTTGCCATGCTGGCGTCCGCGGCGAGTTGTGCATGACCGATAGCCCGTAAATTCGGCGTTTCGGCGTGCCCGGGCGGACGACCGCGATGCGGCGCGTCCGCGGTAGGGTCTTTCAGGCACGGGGCAGATGTCGGCAACGTCATCGCCCCCACAGAGCGGACCACCCGTGTTGTGCCTGAATCATAGGGCGCATGGGGTCCCATGGACTCCGGTACCGGATCAACGGGGATGAGGGCGTACAGAATGAAAACAACAAAGCGGTCTGGGACGCCGGTTGCTGTTCTGTTCGCGGTTTGCGGGCTTTGCGTGGCAACCGGTCCGGCGCAGGCGCTCACGATCGTACCCACCTTTGGCAGCTCGGTCAGCGCCTCCCAGCAGGCGGCCATTGACAATGCGATCGGTTTCTACCAACAGAGTTTCACCGATCCGATATCAGTCAACATCGACTTCTCGGTCGCGTCGGGTGTCACCTACGCAGGGAAGAGCGAGAGCACTTTCGGTGTCTATTCGTACAGGGCCTATAGTAACGCGCTCGCCAGTGACGCCGCCACTAACGGCAATAGTATCGAGCAGACTGCCTATAACAACCTTCCGTATGGAAACACCGCTGGCTACATTGCCGCCACCAGCTCGAACCTGCGTGCGCTGGGTGTGCTACCTGTGCCGGCCAGCTCACTGCCAGCGGCACCAGCGGCGGAAGCTTCGACGGCACCATATCGATCAACAGTAGCGATTTTGGGATGTCCGTGATCCAGCACGAAATCGACGAGGTACTCGGTATCGGCGGATCCGGATCCGTGCTCAATACCGTGCCGACTCATGGGCAGAGCTATATCCAGCCGCTCGATCTCTTCCGCTATGCGGGTGCGCATACGCCTAGCTTTACGACCTCCGGGACCGCGACCTCGTACTTCTCGATCGATGGCGGGGTCACGAATATCGTCGATTTCAACCAGAATTCAAAAGGCGACTACGGGGACTGGGCCTCGAGCCCCTGCCATGTGCAGTCTTGGCAGCTGTGTTCAAATTCGCAATCGATCAGCTTGAGCTCTCCGGAAGGCATCGCCCTGCAGGCGATCGGCTACGATGCCGTGACGCCCGTGCCCCTGCCGGGCAGCCTGATCCTCCTGACATCCGGGTTGATCGGAATCGGGATGATACGCCGACACGGCGTCCCGGCCCCATCCGCCTGACTGCACGCATTTGACCGACGGACCGCGGATTCGGTGGCTCGAGCGACGGCAGTCCCCCATCCACGCCACCGGATCGCAGTTGAGCGGTAACCGTGGGCAGTACGCCCGCGCGCGGTGCCAGCGCGTCGGGGGCAATCAGACCGCCGGTCAGTAGCGGGACGTGCTTCCCTAGGCCGGAAGATAAATCCGTCGTCCGCCCTTGCCCCTTGTATACCGTGATGGGGCGCTCTTCTATGGGGGGACGATGAGGCTGTAGGCAAACAGCCCGTATGGGCGTGTGCGTAGCAGGATGGCCAAATCATGCAGCCGACGCGCGACCGGGTTGAGTGGGGCGGAGACGGTGCGCAGGACATCGAACGGATTTTCTCCTGACCGCCGGAACAGCGCCTGGGTCAGTTCCGGGGTGAGACTCTGCGACACGCCCGGGCTCCCGGCGCGCGGCAGGTAGTCGACATGGTAGCTGCCGGGTTTCAAGTCAGCCAAGTGCGCCGCGCTGCCGATCGCCTGCCGAATCCCGCCGATCTGATCGATCAGCCGTAAACGCAAGGCGTCGGCGCCGCTCCACGCGCGCCCCTGCGCGGCACTATCCACTTCGGCCGGAGACAGGCCGCGTGCGCGTGCCACCAGACCGACGAAGCGACGGTAGATGTGGCCAACGGAGGCCTGGAGTTCCTTGGCGACTTCCGGGCGGATCGGGCGAAATGGTGAAAGGGCCCCGGCCGTTGGCGTGGTAGCGACGTCCGAGACCCCGATACCGAGCTTGGCGAGCGTTCTGGAGAAATCGGGATAGAGCGCGAAGACCCCAATATCGGCCGTGATCGTGGTGCGGTGGGCGTAGATTTTCTGCGCGGCCGTCGACAACCAATAGGCCCCGGACGCCCCCAGTGTCCCCATGGAAACCACTACGGGTTTGCCGGCGCGGCGCAGGTGCACGACAGCGCGGCGGATGGCGTCCGCGGCATAGACACTGCCCCCGGGGCTGTTCACCTGCAATACCACGGCGCGCACGTTTTTATCATGGCGCAGACGGTCGAGCTGTTCCACGGTGGGACCTGCGGCCACCGCCCCGGGGACGGCGCTGGCCCCGCTCAGGAGCATGCCGTCGATGGGCACGACGGCGATCGCGATAGCACCGGTTGGCGCCGGCCGGGTCGCGGCGAGATAACGCCGGTAGCCGATTTCCGGGAACTGCGCGGCGGGCCGGCCGGTGACGGTTCGGGCCAACGCCCGGCGGAAGCTGTCGTAGTCAGCAAGTGTCGAGACCAGTCCCTGTTGTAGCGCAAGTGTAGCGGCGTCTCCATGGGCCTGCGTAAGCAGCGCCGACAGGTGGTTCGCGTAATACTCGACTTGGGCCGGCGTGATTCCGCGGGTGGTCGCGACCGCCTGCCGGTAGGTGCTCCACCAGGTGCGCAGCCATGCCCGATTCTCCGCATCGGCGGCAGCGGACATGTTAGCGCGGATTAGCGGTTCGACGGCTGACTTGTATTTCCCTACCCGGAATGCGTAGACGCGCACACCCACGCGTTCGAGCAGCTTCTTGAAATAGAGTTGTTCATCGGAATAGCCCGCAATCACGACCGCTCCCATCGGGTTCAGAAAGATACGCGTGGCGGACGCCGCGATGAGATAGTCCCCCTGCGAGTAGCTGGACGCGTAGGCGTAGACCGGCTTACCGGCGTGGCGAAAACGTGCAACCGCGCGGGCGACGCTGCGGACCTCCGGCAGGCTACCGCCCTGGAAGTTGCGCAGATCGAGCGCAAGGACCTTGATCTTGGGGTCGTGCGCCGCACGGTCGATGGCCGTGGTGAGGTCGCGGATACGCACCTGTGCGCTCGGGTTTCCGAGCGCCCGGTTAAGCGCGCGGCTCCAGCGCGGTTCGGAGTAGCTGTAGACCAGCCGCCCGTGGGGTGCCACCCGTAGTACCGCCGCGCCGGGGACCCCGGGACGATGCAGTGCGACGAACACGGCGATGGCCCCGATCACAAGCACCGTGAGCGTTAGCAGGTCAAGCACGGCGCGGCGTAGCCCGCGCAAAAAGCGCCCAAGCCAGCGAATAGGCAGCAACAGACGATTCATGGGCTTCTCTCATCCCGGGTAACGGCCCGGATCCGACGCCACCGGCGATCGATCAGCCACCCGGGGCGGAGCCCGGCCAGGCCCGCGCATGGGGCTCCAACAATTGCCCCGCCGAGACCCTGGCGCGCGAAGCGAGTGTTGGGGAATACGCCCGGGGCGTCAAGTGCGTACGCGCAGGCGCGGCCGGTATCGGCGGACCAGCCGGCGGCAACCCGCAGCGGGGTGGTACATCCCGTTAACCGCCTGGGGCGCCTTGTGCCCAGCGCGGGAAACCGCCTCGGAATGACCGAATGAAATATATTAAACAAACACTTGTATTTTAAAGCTCACCGCATTTATCCTTTTATCTGCCTTGTGCATTGTTTCTAGCGCCTGCTATACCGGAATCCGGAAGCAATACGCGGTTCGCGTGTTTGGGCCGGCGAGCCGGCAACGGGGGTGGAGATGGGTGCCACAGCGGTGCACGATCGTAGCGGAATCCAAGAATACGGCCGGAGGGTTGTCCCGCGATCCGGACTGCGCACGGGTGCTTGGCTCTGGCTCGTGCTCGGCTGGATGCTGGCACTGCCGGCGATGGCGGGCGCGCGCATTGGTCCCTTGACGTTCCTGGTCCGGCGCGGTGCGACGATCGCGATTCTCGCGGTCCGCGGGCACACCACCTACCACTGGTTTACCACCGATCGTCCGCCGCGGCTGGTACTGGATTTGCGCGACACGACGCCTGAGATGGTCGCACATCCGGTTTCCGCCGGCCTAGTTCGCGCCGTGTACGTCGAGCGCTATGGCCCGGGTGGCCTGCGGCTCTTGTTCAATCTCACGCGCATGGTTCCGGTTCGGTTTACGGCGCGTGCTGGATACGGCCGCCCCGGGCGCCTTGAGATTGAATTGGGCCGGGAAGCGCCGCCGCCTGTTGTGCATCCGGTCACCGCGCAGATGCGCGCCCCGGCCGCCGCGTGGGATCGTGCCACGGCACCGGAGATACGCACGCGCTTGCGCACGAAGCCGGTTATCATCGTTATCGATCCGGGCCACGGCGGGAGCGACCCGGGGACCACGGGTCCGAATGGCTTGCGCGAAAAGATCGTTACCCTCTCCATCGGGCGCATGGTAGCGCGCCGGATCGACGCCACCCCCGGGATGCGCGCGGTACTCACCCGTAACGGGGACTACTACGTCAGTCTGCGCCAGCGTGTACTCGATGCACAGCGCCATGACGCGGCTCTGTTTGTTTCGATCCACGCCAACTCATCTCCCCGCTCCCCGAGCGTCGTGGGCGGCGCTGTGTATATGCTGTCCGAACACGGCGCGAGCGACGCCGAGTCAGGGATGCTGGCACGCACCGAGAACGCCGCGGACCCGACGATAGACGGCGTGCATTTTGTGCGCAACGACCCACGCTTGAATTATGTCCTCACCGACCTGCTTCAGAATCAGGCGATCGCCGCCAGTGATAGCCTCGGGGGGGATATTCTGCACTACCTGGCGCAAGTCGAGCCGCTCTATGAGCCGCGCGTGCAGCGCGCCAACTTCGAGGTGCTGCGCGACCCGATGATCCCTTCGGTACTGGTGGAGACCGCATTTTTATCTAATCCGACCCAAGACCGCGAACTGAGCGAACGCAGTTCCCGCGAGCGGTTGGCCGACGCCATCTACGACGGGATCCGCGAATACGTGCGCAGTCACTTCCCGGGGCGCGGGACTCGGGAATACACGGTGCGGAACGGCGACACGCTGTCAGGTATCGCGGCACGCTCCGGGGTGAGCGTGGACCGCCTGCGGGCGTTCAATCACTTGCCACGGAACGACATCGCAGCCGGACAGGTCCTGCGCATCCCGCCGGGTTCGAGTTGAATCCACGCGCCGGGGATTTCACGGAGCGAGTGGCCGAGTACTCCGGCCGGTTGAGGACGAGGGTGGATTTGTTTTCATTCTCTGCATTTCGAATGATTATGATATCGTTTCGGCTCGCGACGTGGGCCAAAGCCTAGAACATAGGAAAACGCATGACCGCACATGCGCAGGAGCGGTCGGTCACGCTCAGCAACGGACAGGCCCTCGCTTACCGCAGCGCCGGAGATGACCGGGAAGGCATCCCTATCCTGTTCATCCACGGCATACCCGGTGCCTCCGATTGCTGGGTACCGATTATGGCGGAACTCGCCCGGACGCGCCCCGCATACGCCGTGGACCTGGCCGGATATGGCTATTCCAACTGGCCAGATAGCTATGACCTGTCCTTGTCCGCCCAGGCGGGTTATATCGCAGAGTTCTTGGAAAAGCGGCAGATCAGTAAGGTCATCGTGGCAGGGCACGATATCGGCGGCGGGATCGCGCAGATCTTCGCGATCCGCCATCCCGAGCGCGTTGATCGTCTGATTCTCGTCAATTCCGTAATCTCCAATCACTGGCCCGTGCCCGAGATGCGGATGATGAGACTGCGTATGATCGGGCCGGCGCTCTTCGCCCTGCTGGAAGGTCCGATCTGGTCGTACATGCTGCGCAAGGGCTTCCAGCGTCGTGAACTTCTAACGCCGGATGTTTTGCGGCGTTACCGTCGTTGGTCCGAGGGAGCGGCCGGGCGACGCCGGCTGGTGCGTAATGCCAGGGCACTCGATAACACCGAGCTGACGGAATTGTCCCGGCACCCGGAAAGACTGTCCACCGCTACGCTGATCCTATGGGGCCGGGGGGATCGCTATCTGAATGCGACGCCTGCACAGCAACTGTGCGCAGGGATGCCATGCTGCCGCTTCACTTTTATCGAAAACGCCGGTCACTTTATTCTCGATGAGCAATCTGCCAATGTCGCCGCAGCTATCCGAAAATTTGCTGAAGACGACGGGCCACACTCTCGTCAGTAGTCGGAAGTAAACAAAGCGGGGTTTCCCATGTCGGTCACTGAAGACACCGCATGGACTTTACGCGCACTATAGTGGCCCCAGGCCCGCGGCGAGCCACTATCTGCTAGACCGAGAATCAAACACCCAACGGACTGAGTTCGAGCTGACCGTCCTTCATCGCTGGGCACCAGAAATAGGCGCCTGTCATCGGCCGGGTGAAGCGGAACAGGGCGTCGGGAATGCCATCCTCCTTGCCGACCATACGGTTCAGCGCGACCTCAAAGGCGTCCAGCGTGTGGCCAAAGGCGACGAACATGAAACCGCCGTGTTCGCCTTCCACCCAGGGCATCGAGCGGCGCCACATGAAGGCCTCGGGCGCGAAACTTTCCTGCGCGGTACGTTTGACGTGCGCTGATGCAGGGGCGTCTTTCAGCTCTTCGTTGTCACTGCGACGACGACCAATGATGGCATCCTGTTCCGACCGCGGGATGGTACGCAAGCGATCGAAGTCGTGTTCCCACAGTTGCACGGCGACGAAGCTCGAGCCGGCCAGTGCGGCGTTATCGGCACTGACCAGCGCGACCTTGCGGGCCTCTTCACCCTTGGGGTTTTCGGTGCCGTCCTCATAGCCGCTCAAATCCCTGCCGCCATCGTGCACGAAGGCGTCAACCTCATGATTGAGGGAGAAGGCGTCGGCGAGTGCGGTCTCGAGTTCTCGGGCCCGATGGAACAGGGGTCCGCGCTCCTCGCCGCGCAGCCAGCACCACAGCGCGGCGGGGGTCGAGGGGATCTCGAAACCCGGACCGGCATTGGCGGGAAAGGTCCTCAGCCCGGGTATCTGTGCGTCCAGGGCCTCGGCCAGTGACAAACCGATACCGACTACGGTGTCGGTACCGTCCACAAGCGCCTGCAGAGCAGCCAAGCTGTGACGGGCGGCGTGTATGTCGGCGAGATCAAAGCTCATATAACGCGCGTGCGGTGGCAGGGGCGCGAGAATTCCGGCTTGTTCGGTGATCATGGTTCCCTCGGGTTTACGTGTGTGCGGGAGGATCCGGGGATAAGCCTGCTCGTCTTTCCCACCATTTCTTATACCAACGATTCGTCCGTGACGCCATGTCCGCGGATCAACGGGCCCTCATTCTCGACACCGCGCTCCGTGGGCGGTTGACCGGGAGCCAGCAACTCGCCGATCCAGTCGAACGTGCCTGAGCAAGCGGGCCAAGCTTCGGGGACCCGGCTGGCCTCGTCAGGGGCTTGACGGACGAAGCTTGCGGCACGCGCCTGGGCCGGGCGTACACACCAAACGGCGCTACGCGCGAAACATCGCAGGCGATCCGTTCGTCTTGCCGGCAGATAGGTCACGACGGGCACCAAGTGTATAGGCCGTCATCGAAAGCGAACCCATCGCGTAACCTTCGATGAGAATTTCTGCCGGGGACCGTGCCGCGGACGCCAAGCCTGCCAAGTATAACAGTGGTATAAAATGCTCGGGAGTCGGCACCGAGATCGCGAAATCGGGATGTCTCTGCAGATGCGTGATATTACCCGGGCGGGAAGTCATTACGTCCTTCGCTTCGCCATCGAAGCGGCGGGTCCAGTCGAATGCCGCATCGGGCTGGCACCAATCGACGCGGCTTAGATTATGCACTACGTTTCCGCTCGCGACGATTAGCACGCCACGCTCGCGTAACGGCGCGAGGCGGGCGCCCAGTTGGACATGATAGTCAAACGGGTTCAACGCGTTTATGGATAATTGCACCACAGGAATATCGGCGTCGGGAAATGCATGGATGAGAACAGCCCACGTACCGTGATCGATCCCCCAGCTGTCTTCGTCGAGACCGACATGGATGGGCTTGACCACTTCAGCCACCTCGGCGGCCAATACCGGATCCCCTGGCGCTGGATAGTCGACGCCGTACAATTCCGGCGGGAAACCATGGAAGTCGTGAATGGTCCGCGGGCGCGCCATGGCAGTAACCGCTGTGGTATTGATGTACCAATGCGCCGAGATGCACAGGATCGCGCGCGGGCGCGGTATGGTCGCGCCGAATCTACGCCAAGCCTCGGTGTAACGGCTTTTGGCAAGGGCGTTCATAGGGGTGCCGTGACCAAAAAAGACCGCGGGCATCTGCGTACCGGCGTCACTCACGGCTGCCTCCCGGCGTAAGCGTTCAAACCAGGCCGTTATTGATCCGCGACCGCGATATCTGATTTCATGGGATTGTGGGCGAACTTCGTTTTCCAAACACGCGGCGTGAGAT
>NCBI01000056.1 GCA_002255365.1 Chromatiales bacterium 21-64-14 | reverse complement strand
GCTCCAGCGACTGGAGCCCTTGGGTCTTGAGGGTCACGATCATCATCCTCCGATGATGCCCAACCCGGCCCCTTCAGGCTCACTTCCCGCTGGAATCGCACCCCTCCTTCAGGCTCATGTGTCATTGGACAAGGCTCGCCCTTGCAGGTGTGTCTGGAGACCGCTTTACTGTGCTGCTGAAACACCGTCCCCGGGTGCGCAGTGGGAGTCTCGGGCGCTTCGATCTGCAACTGTCTGGCCACACCCACGACGGGCAGATCTTCCCGTTCGGCTGGGTGGTGAAGCGGGCGTATCCGGCCCCCCACGGGCTCTCGCAGCTCGCATCCCGTTCTTGGCTCTACCTGAGCAAAGGAACCGGTTGCTGGGGGCCGACAATGCGGGTGCTGGCGCCGCCGGAGATCACGGTATTCGAGTTGGGGCATCCAGAAGGCGTGCCTCTGGACGCCCCGCCGCGGGCGTGACGCTGGCCCCCGGCGCCCGGGTTCTCAGGGTGGCGTCCCGCCTGCCGATGAAGGATGGCACGCCGGACACGTCGTTCGGGGCGCGCGTCGGACGGGTGCAAACGGAGGGCGGGGCGATGCGACGACTTCTCTGGGTGATCCTTGCGCTGGGGTTCGCGGTCCTGTCGGTGGGTTGTTCTAAGTCAGAACCACCCCGCGACGCCGCCAGACAGACGATCTTTCAGGACCAGATCCGGACCTTGGACACGGCCCGTGGAGTGCAGCAGACCCTGGACGCAGCAGATCGGCGCGAGCGCAAGGCGATCGATCAGCAGAGCCGTTGACCCGTAGATCGGCGCGGGGACCGGGCTGGCCCTATGGTTTATTGGGCGATCTAGCGCTCCGGGTGGGGGACCGCGGAGCGCGCTGCGGAATCTGTTCCGCCGGTCAAACATGCGTCACAACGGCGCTACACGAGGCGCCGTCCACGGCGAATCTCGCCATCGTCCCGGACGCTTTATGAGCACTACGGGCTTATATCGCTGGTGTGGTCCTCAGATCAGACTACCCGGTTGCGCGGGTGGCCCGCCTGGAAGGCGTGCAGGTTTGCGGCGATCTCTGTCACGAGCCGTTGGCGGGCCTCACGGCTGGCCCAGGCGATATGGGGTGTAACGATCAGGTTCGGGAGGTCCGCGGCCAGCAAGGGGTGATCGGGTGGCGGCGGTTCGCGGCTCAGTACGTCGATGCCGGCACCGCCCAGATGCCCGCTGCGCAGCGCCGCCGCCAGGGCCGGCTCGTCCACCACCCCGCCCCGGGCGGTGTTGATGAGCAGCGCCCCGGGCTTCATGCGGGCGAGTTCCCGGGGGCCGATCAGTCCACGCGTCTGCGACGTGAGCGGACAGTGCAGGGACAGTACGTCGGCCTCAGCAAGCAGATCTTCCAGGGGGATGCGGCCGGTGCGGGGCGGCTGGCCGGCGCGTTCCGCGACCCGGATCCGCATCCCGTAGGCTTCCCCCAGCCGCGCCACCGCGCGGCCCAGTTCCCCATAACCGACGATGCCCAGGACCCGTGATCGCAGCTCGTGGATGGGCGCCGTCAGGGCGGTGAAGTGCGGGCTGCGGCTCCAGGCGCCGGAGATCACCGTGTGACGGTATTCGAACAACCGCGTGGTCAAAGCCAGCATCAGTGCGAACACGTGCTGGGCCACCGAATCAGTGGCGTATCCCACTACGTTGGATAGCACAATTCCCCGGGACCGGGCCGCGTCCAGGTCCACATGGTCGGTACCGGTGGCGGTCACGCATACTAGGCGTAGGGCGCGCGCGCCCTCCAGCGTCGAGCGGGGCAGGGGGGCCTTGTTGGTGATCACCACCTCAGCGTCCACTACCCGGTCCGGAATCGTCTCGGGAGCGCTGATGCCGTAGAGTCGTAGGCCGGGGAGCGCCGCGTGCAGGGGCCCCAGATCCAGGTCGCCGGTGGTGATGGTGTCCAAATCGAGCAATACGCCACGCATTGGGCGAGTCTGCCGTAATTTGCGGTGTCCTGGAAAGTGTCCCCGCGGTTCGGCGCGCGCGGGTCGTGTATCCTAAGTCCTCCGGGACCGACCCCGGGCTCTATCCGTTCTGTCGCCAATCCAGGAGGTCGCGATGGAGGCTTACCGGAATATTCTGATTGCGCTGGACTTTGCGCCTGGCGCCGACGCGGTCTTGGAACGTGCCCGGGACCTTAGCGAACGTCACGGCGCGCGCCTCGTGCTGTTGCACGTGGTGGAGTACGTGCCGCCCCTGGATCTGGCCTACGATCCCGTGGTGCCCATGGGGGTCGACATCGAGAACCAGCTCGTGGAGCGGGCACAGGCGGAGCTGGAGGGTCGGGTGGCGAGACAAGGCTTGGCGGGGGCCGAGGTCCACGTGGAAGTGGGCTCGCCCAAGCGGGAGATCGTCCACTTCGCGGAGCAGTGCGGCGCGGATTTGATCGTGGTGGGGACCCATGGCCGCCACGGTCTTTCCCTGTTGCTGGGGTCTACCGCCAACGGGGTGTTGCACCATGCCCCGTGCGACGTTCTCGCGGTGCGGATCACCGAGCCATCCTCCGGGGCCCGGGAGCCCGGATAGCGGCGCGTGGCGGGTAGCGGGGAGTCCAGCCACTCCAAGCCCTGGCGCCATGCCCCGCGGGGGTGCGTAAGCCGGGCAGCGCATCCCGGCCGGGCTGCGCTGCCCGGGCGCGTGAACGGAAACCGCCCTTCCGAGGTCCAACGTTTGAGACCAGTGTGGCCGTCGCTGTCGGGCGCGGGATCCGATATACTCCTGTCGCCCTTGCGGGGCCACGCCCCGCGGCCGGTGGTACGCTTTGTGCATCCACCATTTTTGTCGTGACGCAATCCGGGTAGGGGGAACGTTGTCCATCAAGCTGATCCTGTTACGCCATGGCCAGAGCCAGTGGAACCTGGAGCGCCGCTTTACCGGCTGGTCCGATGTGGACCTCACGGACGGCGGTATTCGGGAGGCCCGCGAGGCGGGCCGGCTCCTCAAGGCCTATGGCCACGATTTCGACGTGGCGTATACCTCGGTCCTCAAGCGCGCCATCCGCACCCTGTGGATCGTCCAGGACGCTACCGACCGGATGTGGGTGCCGGTGTCCCTGAGCTGGCGGCTGAACGAGCGGCACTATGGGGCGCTTCAGGGGTTGGATAAGCAGGAGATGGCCCAGAAGCTTGGCGCCGACCAAGTCCACGCGTTGCGCCGCGGCTATGCTACTCAGCCGCCCGCCCTTGGTGACGCCGATCCGCGCCATCCGCGCTTCGACCGGCGCTACGCCCAGGTGGACCCGGCCCTGCTGCCGGCCGCTGAATCGCTGAAGGACACCCTGGACCGGCTGCTGCCCTATTGGGACGGGTCCATCGCCCCGCAACTGCGCGCAGGACACAACGTACTCATCTCGGCCCATGGCAATTCCCTGCGCGCCCTGGTGAAACATCTGAACCAGATCCCGGACGATGAGATCGCCGCTTTCGAGATTCCCACCGGCGTTCCCCTGGTCTACGAGTTCGATCCGGATCTGCGGCCGGTGGCCCACTACTACCTGGTCCCGGGGAGCGAACCCGAGGTGCGCCGCTCCGCGCACAACTGACGAGGCCTCGGCTCAGGTTGGCGGCGTGTCCGCCAAATACAGCCAAGTCTCCACGACAGAATCGGGGTTCAGGGATACGCTGTCGATTCCCTGGTCCATCAGCCAGCGCGCCAAGTCGGGGTGGTCCGACGGGCCCTGTCCGCAGATCCCGACATACTTGCCCGCCTTGCGGCACGCCTCGATGGCGCGTGCCAACAGGGCCTTGACTGCCGGATCCCGTTCGTCGAACAGATTTGCCACCAGGCCGGAATCCCGATCCAGGCCGAGGGTGAGCTGAGTGAGGTCATTGGAGCCGATAGAGAAACCGTCGAAGTGTTCCAGGAACGCCTCTGCCAGTAGGGCATTGGATGGAATCTCGCACATCATGATCACCCGCAGGCCGTCTTCACCGCGCCGCAGTCCGTTGCGCGCCAGCAGTTGCGTGACCGCGCGCGCCTCATCCACGGTGCGCACGAACGGAATCATCACCTCCACGTTGGTGAATCCCAACTCGCCCCGCACCTTGCGCAGGGCCCGGCACTCCAGTTCGAAGCAGTCCTGGAAGCGTTCCGAGACGTAGCGCGACGCCCCGCGGAAACCGAGCATCGGGTTCTCCTCCCGGGGCTCGTAACGCTCGCCCCCGAGCAGGTTGGCATATTCGTTGGATTTGAAATCCGACAAACGCACGATCACCGGTTTCGGCGCGAACGCCGCAGCGAGGGTGGCCACGCCTTCCGCCAGTTTCTCCACGTAGAAACTTACCGGGTCCGCGTATCCGGCCCAGTGGCGCCGGATACGCTCGCGCAGCTCCGCCGGGAGGGTGTCGTACTCCAGCAGCGCCTTGGGATGTACGCCGATGGTGCGGTTGATGATGAATTCCAGCCGCGCCAGGCCCACACCGGCGTTGGGGATCGCGCGAAAATCGAAGGCACGGTCCGGATTCCCCACGTTCATCATGATCTTGAAGGGCAGTTTGGGCATGGTGTCGAGCTGTATGTCACGCACCTCGTAGTCGAGGATGCCATCGTAGACGTGGCCGGTCTCGCCTTCCGCGCAGGAGACGGTGACCGGGCGTCCGGGCGGAATCGCGTCGGTGGCGTTGCCGACCCCCACCACTGCGGGGATGCCCAACTCCCGGGCCACGATCGCGGCGTGGCAGGTGCGTCCGCCGCGGTTGGTCACGATGGCGGCGGCGCGTTTCATCACCGGCTCCCAGTCTGGATCGGTCATGTCGGTGACCAGCACGTCGCCGGCCTGCACCTGATTCATCTGGCGTGCGCTCTGGATCACCCGGGCCGCGCCGGCGCCGATTCCTTGCCCGACGCTGCGCCCGGTGGCGAGCACCGGCGCGTGGCCCTTGAGGGCGTAACGTCGCAGGCGCAGCGCCGAGGCGCGGCTCTTCACGGTTTCGGGTCGCGCCTGGAGGATATAGAGTTTGCCGTCCACTCCATCTTTGCCCCACTCGATATCCATGGGACGCCGGTAGTGGTCCTCGATCGCCATGGCTTGGCGCGCCAACTCGCGTACCTCGTCGTCCTGGAGGCAGAATCGCAGCCGTTCGGGTTCGGGGACCGCTATCGTCTTGACTTGCCGCGGCGCGGCGGGATCCTTTTCATAGACCATCTTGATGGCCTTTTCCCCTAGGCTGCGGCGCACTACGCCGGAGCGGCCCTGGGCAAGGGTCGGCTTATGGACGTAGAACTCGTCCGGGTTCACTGCCCCTTGCACGACGGTTTCCCCTAAGCCGTAGGCGGCGGTGATGAACACTACGTCCTGGAAGCCGGACTCGGTGTCCAGGGTGAACATCACGCCACTGGCGCCCAGATCGCTACGCACCATGCGTTGCACGCCGGCCGATAGGGCGACCTCGGCGTGCGCGTAGCCGTGGTGGACCCGATAGGCGATGGCGCGGTCGTTGTACAGGGACGCGAACACCTCCCGCACCCCGCGCAGCACAGCCTCTTCGCCGAGGACGTTGAGCAGGGTCTCCTGTTGACCGGCGAAGGAGGCGTCGGGGAGGTCTTCGGCGGTGGCCGAGGAACGCACCGCGACTGCGGCCGCGCCGCCGTCCAGTTCCCGGTAAGCGCTGCGGATTGCCTGGGCCAGGGCCAAGGGCAGCGCGGTGTCCAGGATCCAGGCGCGGATCTCGGCACCGGTGCGCGACAGGGTGTCCACGTCGGTCACGTCCAGCGCGGCGAGGCGCGCTGCGATGCGCACGCCCAATCCGTCCTGGGCAAGAAACTCCCGGTAGGCGTCTGCGGTGGTTGCGAAGCCCGGCGGTACGCTGACGTTGGCCACGGCCAGGTTTTGCACCATCTCACCGAGGGAGGCGTTCTTCCCGCCCACCTGAGCCACGTCGTCCATCCCGATGGAGGAGAACCAACGCACGTAATCGGCCATCTCGGCCTCCCTTGCTTGCGTGGAGCGGGCCAAACTGGTACACAGGAGGGGCCATACGTTTGCCCTTTATTCCCGCCGCCCGTGATCGCCATGGACCAGGAACGTACCGTATTCTTTGTTTCCGACCGCACCGGCATCACTGCGGAGACCCTGGGCAATACCCTGCTGACCCAGTTTGACTCGCTGCATTTTCAGCGCATTACGCTGCCATTCGTCGATACCCAGGAACATGCTCGGGAGGCGCGCGCCCGGATCGACGCGCAGCGTGCGCAGACGGGGGTGCGTCCGCTGGTCTTCAGCACCCTGGTGGACCCCGATGTGCGTGCTATCGTAGCCCATTGCGATGGTGTGTTCCTCGATTTTTTCGACGCCTTTGTGCGTCCCGTGGAACAGGAACTCGGGCTGGCGTCATCCAGGACGCTGGGTCGTTCCCACGGCCTGGTTGACCCGGCGGGTTACGACGTCCGGATGGATACCGTCAATTTTTCTCTGGGGACCGACGACGGGCTTGCAGTTTCCCGCTACGCGAAGGCGGACATCATCCTGCTCGGGGTTTCCCGCTCCGGGAAGACGCCCACCTGCCTGTATCTGGCCTTGCAGTTCGGGATCCGCGCTGCCAACTACCCGCTCACGGATGAAGACCTGGAGCCGGGCTGCTTGCCCGCTTTGCTCGAATCCCACCGTCCGCGCCTCTATGGGCTTACCATCGATCCCGAACGCCTGCAGACGATCCGCGCGGCGCGCCGCCCCGGGGGCCGCTACGCGTCCGCGGTCCAGTGCCGCGACGAGGTCCGCAAGGCGGAAGCCCTGTTCCGGGAACAGGGGATCCGGTTCCTGAATACCACTCACTTGTCTATCGAAGAGATCACCACCACGATTCTGCATCAGTGTAAGCTGGCGCGGCGTCTATACTGAAACGCGACGCACCGACCGTCGGATGTTGCGCAGCGTTCGCAGGCCGCTCAGGTGATGACCGTCGGTGCGGCACGGCCGGTGCGGGCGCGGATCCCGGCGAGTTCGTCCGCCACGGCGATCAATTCCGCGAGGGTCTTTTGGGTGTCCCGGTTGTGGTGCGCGGGATCTGCCTCGTAGCGTTCCAGATATACGCGCAGCGTGGCCCCTTCGGTACCGGTACCTGACAAGCGAAACACCAGCCGTGCACCGTCATCGAAGCCGATGCACGGCGTGGTCCACGGGGTCGGTGTAGGCGAAGTCATCGCTGTAGCTCACGGTGCGCTCTCCGTAGCGCTTCCCGGGCAGCGTATCCAGTCGACTACGCAACTGCGCGATCAGTTCTTCGGCGGGCGCCGGCTCCAAGTTCTCGTAGTCGTGGCGGCTGTAGTAGTTGCGCCCGTAGCTGCGCCAGTGATCGTGCAGGATCTTTTCCACGGGTTGATGTTTGATGGCCAGGAGATTGAGCCAGAACAGCACGGACCAGAGGCCGTCCTTCTCCCGCACGTGGTCGGACCCGGTCCCGAAGCTCTCTTCGCCGCACAAGGTGACCCGGCCCGCATCCAGCAGGTTACCGAAGAATTTCCAACCGGTGGGGGTCTCGTAGCAATCGATGCCCTGGGCTGCGGCTACCCGGTCCACCGCCTGGCTGGTGGGCATGGAGCGGGCCACGCCGCTTAGGCCGAGTCGGTAGCCGGGTACCAGATGGGCATTGGCGGCGAGTATTGCCAAGCTGTCGCTGGGGGTCACGAAGCAGCGCCGCCCGAGGATCATGTTGCGGTCGCCATCCCCGTCGGACGCCGCGCCGAAATCGGGTGCATCCGGCGCGAAGAGCGCATCCACCAACTCGTGGGCGTGGACCAGGTTCGGATCCGGATGCCCACCGCCGAAGTCTTCCAGGGGTTTGCCGTGCACCACGGTGCCGGGCTGTGCTCCGAGGCGTTGTTCGAGTAGGGCGTGCGCGTAGGGCCCGGTCACTGCGTGCAGGGCGTCGTAGCACATGCGGAACAGGCCGGAGTTAAACAGTGCATGGATACGGTCGAAGTCGAAGATGTGCTCCATGAGCTGCGCGTAATCCGCCACGGGGTCGACAATCTCGACCCGCAGGTCACCCACGGAGACGCTACCGAGTCGGTCCAGTGGAACCAGGGGCGCGTCCAGGATCCGGTATTCGCGGATGGCGCGGGTTTGCCGGTAGACCGCCTCGGTTACAGATTCTGGTGCGGGACCGCCGTTGGCGGTATTGTATTTGATGCCGAAATCGCCCTGCGGTCCGCCCGGGTTGTGACTGGCGGTCAGGAGGATTCCTCCCGCTGCCTTGTGCTTGCGGATCACACACGAAACCGCAGGGGTGGACAGTATGCCCTTGCGTCCCACCAGTACGCGGCCGACCCCGTTGGCCGCCGCCATGCGCAGAATCGTCTGGATGGCCTGCGTGTTGTAATAACGTCCGTCCCCACCCAGCACCAAGGTCGCGCCGTTGATTCCGTCCACCACATCGAAGATGGACTGCACAAAGTTTTCCAGGTAATGCGGCTGTTGGAATACCGCGACTTTCTTGCGCAACCCGGAGGTTCCGGGCCGCTGATCATTGAACGGTGTCGTCGGTACCGTGCGCGCATTCATGTTGTAGTCCCGGTGGAACGTCGTTCGTAATTCGGCGTAAGCATCTTTGCGGCGGGTGGCTAAATCGCGAGCCGTGACTGCCGCTAATATATCGAGTGCTTATGATATGATGATCCGATGTTAGAACGGCGTTGGCAATACATCGCGGGTGGATATCCGAGACGCAGCTTCGCCGGGCTGATGGCCCTGTATGAGACCAACTACGCCCGTTTGCAAAAGCTCGTTCCTCATCTGCATACGATCCGCGGGCCCGAGGCGGCGTCCAGCGCGGGTGCGCTTGATCTGTACTTGGAAGTGCTGGATCGTGCCCGGTACACGACGACCCTCTCATTGACCTACTACTTCCGTCATGACGGGGAATCCGTGGCCGAACCCGATGCCCGGATTCGAATCTATCACGACGCCCGCATGGCGGAGGTCCTCGGATGTCGCGATCACCGGACGGGGGTGCGGGCCGGTGGTGTCGCAGGGTCCGCTGGCTTGATGCTGGCCCGGCGCTGGGAGGTCAACCTCTTCCTGGAGAAGTGGCTGAACTACTGTCTGCGCCAGGATTACGATTTTCGCCCCACTCCCCGTCTCCTCCCCGGTGCGGCGGAGCTGGAACTCCTCGACGGCGCCTGAGCCGGAATCTGCAGGCACATGCCGCCACCGGGCGCATATGGTTGTTACAGCGTTCGTTCCAGCTTGAATTTCCGGCTTGCCTGATAAATTGCGTGCTCCGGCCCGCTGGTGAACTGCTCCGCCAGTGCATCGTAGGCCGCGCGCGCCCATACGGTGTCGCGGAACACGTCCAGGATCCCCTCCGCCCAACGCAGCCGCTGCGCGGGATCCTGGAGCCGATGGCCGCCGGCCTCATAGATCTGGCGTACGATCTCGTCCGAAACTTGATTGGAAAGCAGCCGCATCGCGAGTTGCACGAAGGCAGCGGCGGTGTCGCAGGTGTCGGCGGCCTTTTGGTAGAACTGTTCCGCACGCCCAGTATCGCCCATGCGCATCGCCAAAAACCCGAGGTGCGCGAAGGCGAAGTGGTCCGCAGCGCGGGACTCGGCCTTGTCCAGCAACCGGGCGGCCCACTGGGTGTCAGTCAAGTCCTCCTGGACCACGGCCGCCAGCTTGCTGTAGTCATAGGGGGATTTCGTGTCTGCCGCGTCCACAGCGGTCTCGTGGTCCTGGTAGTAGCGGCGCGCGAGTTCGCCGCCGTTCGTGGCGGCAGACAGATCCCGCGCCGCGCAGTGTGCCACCTGGTGCAGGCACGAGAAGGTAGTGCATTGTTCCGCCGCTTGGTCCAGCAGCCGCCGTATCCAGGCATGGTCGCTCAGGTGGCGGTCGATGGCGAGGATCAGGTCACGGGAGCGGTTGAAATCGAAGCTCTGCTCCTGGAGCAGAGCCGCGGCGGATGAGAGTAACTTGCGGGCGTAGTAGGGGTCCTCCAAACGGGCCATGACCCCGTCCACCAGGATCAGATACTTCTTCAGGGTGTCGGCGCCGTCCTCGCGTTTTTGGAATTCCTCGTAGATCGTCTGATTGGCGTCGCGCTTCTGGAGCTTTTCGACGATACGCGCGTTCCAGGCGGCGTCGTCTGCAAAGTATTTCTGCACCGCCGCGGCCACGGCGCGCAACTCCTCCAGGCTGGTCACCCGTTCCTCGGCGGCGCCCACCAGCCGGATAGCGGACTCCCGGTCGTTCAGCGATGCCATGCCGCGGTCGGCCAGCTCAAGCAGATCGGTGCTCGAACCGGCGCGCTGTTCCGCACGTTCCATGATGGCGCGCACCAGTTGCGGGTCGGAGAGCTGCTGCTGCACGCTGTCCAGTAGTTTCATGTAGCCCTGGAAGTCGCCCGCCTCATCGAGCGCTTTGCGGTAGATAGTGACGGCACGGGACTGGTCCCCCAGGGTGCGCATCACCTCGCCGGCCAGGGAGATCAGATCGGCGGTGGAGGACAGGCGCGTCTCCAGCCGCTGGTAGATCTGCGCGGTCAAGTCTTTGTCACGCAGGTCGTCGCATACCGACCCGGCGAGTTTCAGCAGGTCGGCGGTATTGGTGAGTTTGCCTTCGGCCTTTTCGTAGACCTTCTTTGCCAGGACCGTGTCGCCGAGTTCGCTGGCCACGGTGCGTGCCAAACCCAGCAGCTCGGAACCAGTGGCGATCTCCCCCAGCGCCTTCTCGTAGGCGGCGGAGGCGGCTTCCTTGTCCTGCAGCAGCGACCAGTAGCCACGCGCGAGTTCCACGTTTTCCTCGCCTGTCATCGCGAACTCCGCGGCTTGTTCCATCAAGCCCGTCACCTTCGGGGCGTCGTCCAGGAGTTCCTTGTACCCGCGTGCGAGCTCCACGAATTCCTTGGTGAACTGGCAGTCGGTCTCCGCGTCGTCGAGGATCTGGCGCGCCCAGTCCCGGTCCTCGAACAGTTCCAGTACACCCTTCGCGTAAGTGACGGTCGCAGCCACGTCGCCGCAGAACCGCGCCGCCTTCTTGTACAGCGTGCGCGCGGTATCCGGGTCGTTCTGCTCCCGGATCACGGTCTGGGCCAGCTTGTGGAAATCGTCCAGCCCCTTGCAGGCGCCCTCGACCTTTGCGAGCAGCTCCTTCGCCAGCGTGTCGTCGTTCAGATCCTGCTTGGCGTATCTCGCCAGGGTAAGGAACTCGGCCAGTTCCTTGGACTCCTCCGCGGCCTTGGTGAACAGTTCGCGCGCCTTGTCGTGGTCCGCGAGCGTGACCGCCAGGCTGTGGCCGAGCAGTGCGAACTCCTTGGCCTCGAAACAGGCTTCTTCCGCCTGCTGAAACAGATCGCGGGCATATTCCGGGTCCCCGAGGCCGGTGGCATGGACCTCCGCCACCCGGACATAGTCCGCGGGGAACTGGCACTGCATCTCCGCCTGAGTGAGGAGTTCCCGGGCGTAGTCCGGGTCCGCTGGATCCGCGAGGGCCTCCTGCGCCAACGCCACATAGTCTTCCGCGCTGCTGCACTGGGCCGCCCGGGGTTCCAAGGTTTCTCGGTTCGCCATGCTCCGCTCCGTTTGTTTCGGGATTCGATACGCCCCAACGGGGCCCGGATCATCGGAATTTGTTGCGTTGGTGGATTTCGATCTGTCTTTGAACTAGACCCCGTGAGGGGAGAAAGACGGCCAGTCTAGCATAAGGTGGTCCAGAGCCTTGCCTGGGTTGGCGGATACTATCAATTGAATTTATTAAGGAATCGTAAAATGTGATGGGCCTGTGCGGGGCCTCGGTGCCCCGGTAAAACTTGATTGAATTAGTCAACTAATGCTAGGCTCTTGTGTAGGATCTTCCGCGGGACGAAAATCCAGTAGTAGACGCGTTTCCTCCACGCCATACCGAAAGGGCCCCTGTCATGAGACTCTCCACCAAAGGACGACACGCGGTGACCGCCATGCTGGATCTGGCGGTGCGCCAGGAGGACGGACCGGTCACCCTGGCCGAGATCGCTCGGATTCAGGGCATCTCGCTGTCGTATCTGGAGCAACTGTTCGCGCGCCTGCGCCGCATAGGTCTGGTGGAAGGGGTCCGCGGACCGGGAGGTGGCTATCGCCTAGCCCAACCGCTCCACGCTATTACCTTTGCGCAGATCATCGCGGCGGTGGACGAGAACGCCACTGCCGACGGTGAACCGGCGTGCTCCGCCGAGGACCCCGGCGCGGTTCCCCAGGCGCTGTGGGCCACTTTGAGCCAGGAGATCTACGGCTTTCTGGATGGCATTTCTCTGGAGGCGTTTCTGCAGCGCCCGGATGTGCGCCAGCGGGTAACCGATCGGCAGTCCGGCCGTTCCGCCGCCTAGGCGTCTGTTGGACTTAGGACTGATCTACTGCGCCGGTGGGAGAGCGGTCCATTTTTCCGATCCTTTTCGTCCAATAGCGATGGCTATTCTCCTCAAACGATCGAAAAACTGTCCTCACTCTCCCACCTTGCTCGCTACGATCGCCTAAGTCCGACAGGCTCCTAGCCTGCAGTTCGCATCAGGTATGCGCCGCAGGGGGCGCAGCAATACACCGCCCCGGGCCTTGCGGCGAGTGCGAGTGCATGGATAAGCGCGCCAGGCATAGAGCGCAACACGGGGCTGGTGAGCAGTCCGAGCTGGTCCGGCTAACCGTCTCCTTGGTCAGGAAATCCGCAGGGTTCCCAGAGCCCATGGAGCAGCCCGCGTAACGCCGGATCCGCCGCCAGGCGCTGCAAGTCCGGGTGGCGGTCGATATCCCACCGGGTCGGCAGTTCGTCACCGCGCAGTCCGTTGTCCGCGATGCGCTGACGGGTGATTGCAAGGACTTGGTCGGTCCCCCAGGGTACGTCATCGAATAGCCTGCGTACCGAATCCGGTCCCAGGGATGCCACCCCCACCAGCACATAACCCCCGTCTTCCGCCGGACTGAGCACCACTTGGGCGCCGCCGCGCAGGGCGTCCCGTCCCTGGCGCAGATCTTCCGGGGACAGTGCCGGGCAATCGGTCCCGATCAGCAGTGCGCCACTGGTGCCGGTGGCGAGGGCGGTCTGCAGGGCATGGGCCATGCGCGTGCCCAGATCCGCGCCCTGTTGCGGGTGCAGGCTGATGGAGGGATAGGCCTCCCGGCACTCGTCGAAGAACTGGTGTTCCAGGTCCGGGCTACACCAGAGTTGGACCGGTCCGATGTCGGCGTCCAGTGCGCGGCGCACGGCCGCGTGTGTCAGCCGGCGTTGCAGGTCCGCAGCGCCGGTCGCGCCGAGCGCGGGGATCAGGCGGGTTTTGGCTAGGCCCGGCACCGGGGCTTTTGCGAACACCAGGATGGGGCAGCGCGGCTCAGGCACAATCGGCTTCCGAAGGCCTCAGCGCACGCGCCGGCAGGGCGTCCGGCATGCCGCGATCAGCCGTTTGGATGATAACCGCGTACCAATTGGCGGGGGTCGGTTCCGAGGGCGTAGGCCAGGCGCCGCCACCACATCCCCAATACGGTGCGTACCACGCCCTGCTGCTCCCAACGCCGGCTCGAGGTCACCACCCGCTCGTGCAGGCACAGCGGTGGCCCGCGGCGTTTCAGCCGGCGGCTGAGATCCACGTCCTCCATGAGCGGTTGCTCGACGTAGCCCCCCAGCTCCAGGAAGGTGTCGCGGCGCACGAACAGGGCCTGATCGCCGGTGGCGATGCCGGTCCACCGGGAACGCAGGTTCATCAGGCACCCGATGAGCCGGAACACGGGAGCCGTGCCGGACAGACGCACGTCAAACCGCCCCCAGAGCCGTGCCGAGCGCACAAGGCCCGCAAGCAGGATCTGGTCCGCGTCGGGTGGCAGCCGGGTGTCTGCGTGGAGGAACAGCAGCACCGAACCGGTGGCGACGCGTGCCCCTGCGTTCATCTGGAGCGCGCGCCCGGCGGGGCTCCGCAACACATGATCTGCGAGTGGACGCGCCCGGACCGCGGTGTCGTCGTGGCTGTCCCCGTCGACCACGATCACTTCATGGCCGGCCTGGCGCCACTGCGCCAGGCCGGCCAGGGATTCGGCGATGATCGCCGATTCATCGCGCGCCGGTACGATGATGGAGATGCGCTCCACGGTTTAGCAGCAGCGGCCCGCAGTTTCACCGCCAGCCGAATGGGCGGCGCCCTTGGACTCGGCCGCGGGGCGCCGCGTGCCCGGCGGCGCGCACCAGGATACCGGCGGGTCGCGGGGCGTGACGGGCGGGATGCCGATGAAGTCGTCACGCAGCGGCCCGGTCGTGAGGAAACGGTAGGTGCGCGCGCAGACTGCCATGCGTTCGCCGCGTGGAAACACGTGTCCTTCGTCGTCGGTGATGCTGGCATAGGGGCCCCGGTAGAGGACCGCATGTCCGTGATCCAAGCACGCTGTGCCGTCGCCCTTCACCGCCGTCAGGGTGACTGAGCGGAACTCGATGCCTTCCACTACCTGCCAGGGGGCGCCATCCCATTGCTCATAGCGCACGGCCAGAAAGCCCGCGTCGGCGAATGCCTGCAGGAAACCGTGCTCCGAGTACGCGCCGGAGATGCATCCACTCCACAACTCCGGATCTTGCTTGAGGTGTTCGGGGACCGGTTCATCGCTGACGATGTCGGAGACCGCCACGCGCCCGCCGGGGCGCAGTACACGGTGGATCTCGCGGATCAGCGCCTCCTTGTCCTGCTCCCGGACCAGATTGAGCACGCAGCTCGACACCACCAGGTCCACGGATAGGTCCGCGATCAGCGGTGCGTTGCGGCGCTGTTCCTCCTGCCATGCCAACAGCCGGTCATGGTCGGCTGCGCTGCGCACCGGATGGTGTTCGAGATACGTGTCCAGCGCCTCCAGGTCCTGGGCCAGGTCCTGGATCCTGCCCTTCACGAAACGGACCCGGTCCCCGCCCAGCTTGTGCGCCATTTCCGGCTGATATTTGCGGGCCAGGGACAGCATGTCGTCGTTCATATCCACGCCGATCACCTGCCCGGTCGTTCCTACCAATTGGGCGGCCAGGTAGCAGATCTTCCCCGCGCCGCTGCCCAAATCGAGCACCACGTCGCCCGCGCGCACGTGACGGGAAGGGTCCCCGCAGCCGTAGTCCTTCTCGATGATCTCCCGCGGGAGCAGGGCCAGCCTACCGGGATCGTAGTCTTGGGCCGGACAGCACAGGGCCGGTTCCTTTTTCCGTGCCGCGTTGGAATAACGCTCCCGCACGCTAGACTGAACATCCATTGCCGCTTGCCTCCGGATCTTCGATTTGGATGAAATGGCAGGGCCTGCGCAGGCGCGCCGCTGGGGGGGTCAGGACAGGGCGCCGCCGCAACTGGAACCCTGGCCCGCGGTGCAGCCGAAGCAATGGTCGCGTACCACGATGGGGTTGCCCATCAGGTCACGACCCATCAACTCCCGCAGGTGCGGCCGCGGCTTGCCGCCCACCCGCAGCGGCAGACCCAGCATCTGGTTGAAGTCACAATCGTATACGTAGCCTTGCCAATCCACGCTGAGCAGGGAACGACACATCACCCCGTCCAGATTGTGGTCCTGGTAGGCGCTGCGCAGCAGCGCCATGTAGTCCTCGAACTGGCCTTTGGAGACCAGGGTGCTGCCGAAGCGGTGGATCGGCATGTTGGCCAGGGTGTAGAGACGGTTAAAGACCAAGCCGTGGTGCTCCATCAGGTATCGCTTGTAGTCCTGCTCCAAGGCGCATTGGGGTGGTGGCAGCTCCGTCCCCTGGGGGTTGTATACCAAGTTGAGGGTCAAACCGGTATCCGGTTGACCATAGCCGACGTCATTGAGCTGGCGGATGGCGCGCATGCTCTTCGCGTAGACGCCCTTGCCGCGCTGGCGCTCCACATTGGCCTCGAGATAGCAGGGGAGCGACGCGATGATTTCCACGCCTTGCGTCGCCAGGAACTCTGCCAAGTGCTCTTGGCCTGGCTCCTCCAAAATGGTGAGGTTACAGCGATCCGTGACCCGGACCCCGCGTGCGCGTGCCTGCTCCACCAAGTAGCGGAAGTGGGGGTTGAGTTCCGGCGCGCCGCCGGTGATGTCGAGGGTCTGGAGTTCCGCGCGGTCGAGATAGCACAGCACCTGCTCCACGGTTTGTCGATCCATCTCCTCGGTGCGGTTGGGGCCCGCGTTGACGTGGCAGTGCACGCAGGACTGATTGCAGCGATATCCGAGGTTGACCTGCAGGGTTTCGACGCGCCGCCGGGACAGTGGCGGAAAAACGGTATTCTCAAGCAGAGGCAGAGTCGCGTGCATTCGGTGGCTCCGTTGGTGGCATCGGCAGGCGGTGACGGTGTTGCGACGGGCGGCTTCGTCAACCGTTGTAGTCGTCCTCGGCGAGCGGTTCTTACACCCGCGCACCCGCCCCGCACAATGGCGATATTTCTGGAATTATACCGGGCCCGGGCCGCAACGGGGACGCTAGGTCGCAGCACGGTCTCACGGGGCCAAGGGCAGCTGGTCCAGGTTCGCGCGCGGGGGGCGGGCCGGCAAGGCCGGTGCGATCCGGGCCAGCACCCGCTGTGCGGTGGCGCGGAAGGCGGTGAGTTTGCCGCCGTAGACTGAAAGCACCCGCGGATCGCGGGCCCGGTCGGTCTGGAGCCGGACGTCCCGGGCCCGTCGGAAGGGACGATCCGCGTCCTCCGCCAGCACCCGGAGACCCGCGAACCCGTCCAGGATCTGCACCCTGTCCGGTTGCCGGAACGCCGGAAAATAGTGGGCCAGGGCTTCCAGCAGGTAGCTCCGTTCTACCTCCAAGGGATGCACCTGGCCGGGATCGCCCTGGTAGGGATGTTCTGTAGTGCCGAGGAGGAGGTGCGTCTGCCAGGGCATCGCAAATATCCCACGCTGGTCGCGGGGCGATTCCAGGTAGTATATACCTTGACACAAGCGCCCCTCCAGGATCAGGTGGGTACCCTGGATCAGGGCCACCGGCAGGGGCGCGATCGCGGGCCGCACCGCGGCGAGGACGCGCTCCACCCAGGGCCCCGCCGCGTTGACCAGGACCCGTGCGCGGCAGCTGTGCTCGGTGCTGCCGGCGTGGTAGGCGATGTCGCTACCGTCGCGATCCAGTTCGGCACCGGTGAAGCGGGCGGGCATGCGGAGTTCCGCGCCGAGGCGTTGGGCGGAGGACATGACCGCCCGGGTGAGGGCCGCATCGTCGGTCTGTGCGTCCCAGTACCGGAACACCGCGCGCAGGCCCCGGGTCTCCAGGCCGTCCAGTTGATCCCACAGGCGCCGGGGCAGGCCGCGGAAGCGCGCATCGTGTCCCATCCCGGCGAGTACCGCGTAGGCCGTGAGCCCCGCGCGCAGCTGCCAGGAACGGCGCGCGGTTTCCCGGTAGACCGGCAGGTGGAACGCTACGCGGTGCACCAGATCCGGGGCCAGGCGCAGCAGAGCGGCGCGTTCCCGCAGACATTCCCGCACCAGGGAGAACTGTGCGGTTTCCAGGTAACGCAGCCCGCCGTGGATCAGCTTGCTGGAACGGCTCGAGGTTCCAGCCGCGAGCGACGATTGTTCCAGCACCAGGACCGAGTGGCCGGCCGCCGCAACCGCCTGCGCGATGCCCGCGCCATGGATACCTCCCCCCACTACCACCACGTCGTAAGCGTCCGCGCTCATGGATCCAGGCGCAGCGACGGATGCGCCAGCAATTCGCCCACGTCCATGGTCTCGATCAGATGCGCGCCGCGCGCTGCCAGGTCCAGCGCCAGGGTGGCGTCGGTGATCTCGTACACCGCCCAGCGCCACGGCCCGGGCCAGAACGGGTCGTCGGCCGCCAGAGCGTCCCGGTAGTCGCAAAATAGATAGTCCGGCGCCAGCCGCCGCGCCCGCGCCGCATGCGCTGCGTCCAGGCCTTCCAGGACCCAACCCACCGCCGGCGCCCCCAGGTCGCGCGCGCATTGCACCGCCGGCACCGCGAATGATATGGGTACACAGCGTTTCAGCAGTGGCTCTAATATCTGCAGCACGGCTTCCACGGTGCGCACGGTGCCGAAGTGCGCGAGGCTTTCTTCCTTCAGTTCCACGAAGGCGGTGGCGGCGGGCCAGTCCGCGAGCAGTTCCATCGCTTCGGCGAGCGTCGGGATTGGTTCATGCGCGAATCGAGCCCCGAACCGGTACGGCTCACCAGCGCCCAGGGTGCTGAGTTCCGCCCGGCTGAGATTCATGACCTGCCCGCCTTGTCCCGTGGTCCGCGCCAAGTCCCCATCGTGCAGCAGCACGGGGATCCCGTCCCGGGACAGTTGCACGTCGAATTCCACGAAGCGCGCGCCAGCGCCCAGCGCCGCCTCCAGGGCCAGCAGGGTATTTTCCGGGTAGCGCGTCGCGTAGCCCCGATGGGCGATCAAAGCCGGGACGGGCATGGGAGCCTTCGGTAGTGGCGGGCGGGGGCGTGGATCAAGGGTCGGAAACCCACTGGCGTTTTCCCGGAAACTCGCGGCAGTTTAGCATCGATTGTATCCGTACCGCCGGCGGATGGCCCGGTCCACGGCGGGCACTGGGCGCAGCAGGCCGGTGACTTCTACGTCGGTCCGGCCGTCTGTTTCCGGGCAAGATAATGAGTAGACAGTCCACTCCCGTCGGGGAGGGTTTCGGTGGAGGCATTTGGGTCCTGGCGAGCCTCCGTACCACCATGCACATATACTATAATTT
>NCBI01000055.1 GCA_002255365.1 Chromatiales bacterium 21-64-14 | reverse complement strand
TTGTCTATATCTCCAGCTGAGTGGGAACAGCGCTTCGGTATGATCTGATACAGGTTGTCCGCGTGATACAGCAGAAACAAGTTTCTACTTTCCTTCCACTTCAGATAGTCGATCCACGGTTTATTGTAATGACCATTTGCGAACTCTACATTGAGGCTACTATCCGTTGTGACAAAGGTGAATTCCTTCTGCAATTCTTTTCGTTGGCGATAGTTTCGCTTTATCTTAAAAGGAAAATATACGAGGAAAAAAAGGAGAATGCAAAAAAGCCCCCCCGAGAGTCGCCCATCCCGCCCAGCCAACCTGCCGATGCATTCCACCAAAGAACGCAAACCATAGCGCCAAAAATATCAAGGCGAGCAGAAAAATACCAACAATTGCATATAACCGGCGCGGCCTGATATGTAGCCAGTGCGCTGAGAGAAGGTCTTCCGGTTGCAACCTGCCTTTAATTTCCATTGTGTGAAGCTCAACGACTGGCATGAGCAGCGGTGGGATGCGCCAGCGTCCCCACTGTCAGCTCGACGCCATCATGTATAAAAGGAGGTCGGTGACCAATAATTCTCATTTGTCACCGACCCCACCTTTTTGTCGCCCCCATATGCATACGGATTCACCCCACCCGCCAGTGAGAATACTCACTCTCATATGTCTAGGGTGGCCTTGTGTTGGTCGAAGCAGGACTCGCTGCTTTGGTCTCTTTCTCTTTACCGGTCACGTAAAAATTCAACTCGACAGACCGAGTCCGCGGGTACCACCATAGCACCCTTTGGGTATGGCCGTGGGCCGTGCAAGGAATACCGGATATTGCCCTACCATTGACCCGTACTTGAGGCCGGAGGTGGCAATCAAAATTAGCAAAACTCTCAGGTGAATCTCCGGGCCTTAGTGTCGGCGAGTTGGTCTGCATTATAAAACCTGCGCTAGCGGGATCTTGCGACTTGCCTGTGTATATCAGGACCCCGGCAAACTGCCACTTACAGCGCCCGGGAAGAACTCCGTCCGTGGGGATCGTCACCTCAAAGTGGTTGCCGTGGCGAACCGCCGGAACAGGCTGCCCTACATGAAAATCCGCATAAGCTCCCTCGATGACGGAGAGAGGATATATGCAGTGCTGATCCGCAGCGGTCCAATTGACCGCAAATTTGATATTGAGACGCGGGTCCATCGTCCCGTAAATCCGGAAGGTATGTGTAGGGTGCGGGTTCAGCACGGGATAGTCCCAGTCTCCCGGCTTGATGTTCGAATTGTTGCATCCGCCGAGAAGCACCGTGCCAGCGAGTAATACGCCGATCCGGAGACCGTGGTTCACGACAGGACAGCCCCCCCTGCGCGCACCGGGGGCGGACGCCGGGTTCGGGAGCCAAATCCGGTTAGCCCTGAGCGGGCGCGTGGCAACAATCGTCGCGCCCGTCCGAAGGTTGATAAGTGGGAGGCCACATAAGACCGGCCCGCGTTCTGGGCGTCGCGGTCAACCGATTGATCAGGCATGGCTCTATCCTTCCTGAATTCGAACACTATTTTATATGCACGAACGATAGGACGACTCCGTGGCGCCTTTCGGGCATATTCGGTATGGGTACCACGCTTCTTGCAGTGACAAACTCGTCCTGCTTGTGGGTAGGCAGCGCAGCGGTTACTCCGCCCCACCAATAGGAGGCCGGAAAGGAGAAGAGCTCTCTCTGGTCCAGATCGGGGCTCAGCCACTCGATGCTGGCGATCCGTCGGCCGTTGTCTTCCTTTGGTCTTGCATCTCCGAACAGAACCAGAGAGCCGTCTGGCAACTGATAGGCCTCGTTGGTGGCAATGGTCTGAGCCGACCCCGTCATCCGGCCCATGGCTTCGAGGTGCCGTCCGAACGTCCGGAGCACTGCGGGCGGCCCCGAAAACAGATGCGAAGTTGTCGCGGGGGCGACTTCATGAACGAGTTCGACGGCATCAGAGATCCGCTTTTTGTTAACGGAGCCATGAGGGCCAACGCTGACGATTCGGTGAAAATTTACTTCAAAAACCAAATCCTGATTGGCCAACACCATGGCCTGGTCGATGATAGTGACTTCGTTCATGAAATTGATATCGTTCGGGATCAATTTCGACCACCGAACATCCCCTTCGGCATTGAGGAAGACGATCCAGTAAAAGTTCTTGTAAGTCATTCGGCCATTGCGTTTCTTGGCCCTTTCGACATCGCCGACGACGGCTACCCCGTCGCCCCAACGAAAGCATTTCTGGAAACCACCATCAAAAAACTGCGTCTGTTTGTTCGGCAGAAAGAGACGTTCTCCGATCAGCTTGCCCGTCTTGGCGATGTGAGTGAGAACAGCAACCGCTACCGCGCCGCTTCGGAGAGGTGCTCCCCCGCAAAAGAGCGTGCTGTCGTCGGTAAGCGTAACAACGTCGCTATATTGCTGGTCTTCGACAACGACGCCCCCAACTCTCTCGCTGGGTACATAGCGCCACTGTAGGTGTCCATCACGGTCGACACGCGCCGCCCACGGGACCTTAGTGTGCGCATCCTGAATGCTGCCAACTACGACATAGCCGCCTTCTTTGGTCTGGGCGAGCGCGCGAGGCGTGGCCGCCATATGGCCAGTGGGTATAAAAATGTCGCGTGACAGTTCAATGTGGTCTGCAGCCGCCGCGCTCGACGACAGGAATATGTTGACTGTCATTCCGAGTAGGACCCAGAACAACATTTGTCGCAACACCTCCGCTCGATGCCTGTGGTTGCCGATACCACCATTCTCGGAAACACCGCAACGATTGCATGCGTGCACGCCATGAAAGGGGATCGGTGACAAATGCTTCTCATTTACCACCGACCCCCTTTTATTTTTCCTAGGCCTGATCACGCCGAGATTCCAGTTTTCGCATAGCCTATTTCCATGGTGGTGACTTCCACTCGGGGTGCTTGGCCCAGATCGCTTTTAACACCTTTATCCACTGCATATAGCTTGATGGTTACCGCAATAACGGCGTGTAGCTAAGCTCGAAGTGAATCCCTGTGAAGGGATCATCAAAGAACACGGCATAATAGCCCGGTGCATAGGTTGGGTACTCCGATGGGGCGTCCGTCACCTTAACCAGCCGCAGGGCCGATTTCTCGCCGAATTTACGTCTGTAGGTGAGCTGGGGCAGCATTATTGGCTACTTGTTCAGAGGTTCCCTAACAGTTTGCGCCGACTGCCGCCGGAGTTGAGGCAGCGACATAAGCGGTCAGATGGGCGCAAAAGGATAAAATGGGGGTCGGTGATAAATGAGTCTCATTTGTCACCGACCGCTCACACTCACACCTCGCCAGTGAATTCCCCGCGTGCCGGGTAGTCCTTGGCTACGGCGAAGTCAATTGCACCAAGGAGGTCTTGGAACTGCGGCCGCGCAAACGGCATGGTTTGAACAGCGCCGTAGTACAAGGTGCCGTCAGGCCTCACGAGGAATACACCGGGCTCACTGAACAGTGCGGGTTCCTCGATTCCGACGGAGGTCTTGCCACGGGCCGCGCTTATGTACAGGCCCCACTGCCGCGCGGAGCGAAGGCTCAGGCCGTAACCGAACTTAGTACCGGCGGCCTTGACCTTTTCGGCCATTCCTCTGCCGCGAGTTTCGTCGTCGCTGCTCACCGCCAAGACTTCCACCCCTCTTGAGGAGAACTCAGTAGACAACCTTTCGAGCTCCATCAAGTACTTGGTACATACTGGACAGTGCAGACCACGATAAAACACGACGAGATCAAACTTCTCCCCTGGCTTGGCGCCGAGGACAAAACGTCCACCACTTACAAGAGGCACGTTGAGGGACGGTACTGGATAGCGCGGAAGCAGGGCATTGAGCATGGTGGAAACCTCCTTGAGGTTGGTGATCTCAGTAGACAGGCTACTTTGTGTGATGCCTAACGCTACAGGTAACAGGCGTGAGCGCGTCAGCGCTAAGCGTCCTTGCTGACCTGATTGTTGGCTCCACTATCTATACCCAACCAGTGGACAAATAGCATCCAGTAACTTTGTGTTTACCATTTGAATAGGGCCAAAGACGGGAAACTCTTTTGCGCCAGTTACTATGTAGTTGAGTTGTTTAGTTGAGTAGAGCTCGTTTAATACAGTAAGCGCGTGCTGTTCTCCGTCGTCGAGCTTGACGTGTTCGTTTAATCCAAGCTCCTTGGATTTTTTTAGACACTTCACGAGGTCGTGCCCATATTTATTAGTCCGAAAATCGCTGAGCGGAACACCCCGGAATGCAAGATACGACTTCAGGCAGAGCTCGATGGAATGACCTACGAGATACATAATTGGTATGGGTGCGAAAATCTCGAAGCCAGGTCTATGCCCAACCTTGTCATCAGCCGCGAGCGCACAATCAAAAAATTCCCTTGCATAACGCGCAAGACCGACGGATGTCGTTCTTTCTGGATCGTCGTGCATACGTTTCCACAGGAGCCTTACGATAAGTGACCGGCCCAATTGCCAGATAACTCCGCGCCCAGGTTCGGGCTCAGGAGCAACCCACTAAATTCTCACGGAAATATATCGGATCGGCAAGCGAATGTCCCGCGGATAGGCGGCAACGTTGCCGTGTAAATCTTTTGGGAGGTGATTCGACCGGTATGGTGATACCGGTAGCGGAATGAGCCATTACATTCCCGCTAAATTAGGAATTTGCGGCCGGAGGATGGGAAATCACTTGTGTTAGGGCTGCGGGTCATGGCGGGCCGGGCGTCGACGAAGCGCGGGACTTATGTCGATGCATCAATGAAGCGTCCCCTACCCCTCCGCCTCCCCTTCGGGCGCCTCCATGGTCAGTACGCCGGCGTCGTAGTCGTAGCCGAACAGCTCCGAGTAGCGGCCCCACTGGATCGCGACGGACAGCACGCGCTCGGATTCCTGCTCGCTCAGTTTGTCTTCCAGTTCGCGCAGAAACCGCTCTTCCGGAGCGCGGCGCATGGGCCGGTCCTCCAGCACCCGCAGGATGTGGGCGACCAGGGGTACGCGCCGCACCAGGTGATCGGCGAAGATCGCCTTGCGCCGCTGCAGGTCGCCGTCCACGAAGGCGCGGCCGTGGCGCGTGAGCCGGATGCGCCGATCGGCGACCTGGGCTAATTCCAATACCTCCAGGGCATCGACGATGGAGAACAGGACGTCCAGTTCGAGGTGCATTTCGTCGGCGAGTTCCGATAACTCGGTGCGCCCCTGGTCACCGGACTGCTCGATCTGTTCGAGCACGCCGCACATCTGCGCCACACTGACGTCAGGCAGACGATAGGCGAATCCCACCCGGCCCGGATGCCCGGCACCGGCGGCGCCCTCCACCGCCGATGTGGTCATGATGGCGTAAATCTTCTCCACCAGTTGCCGGAACGAAACCGATTCCCGGTCGCGAGGATGCTTCATGGTAATGCGCACTTCGTCTTTGATGCGGCCGGGGTTGCTGTCGAATACCAGGATGCGGTCGGCAAGCAGCAATGATTCTTCGATGTTGTGCGACACCATGACGATGGCCTGGGTGGGAATCAGGCGCTCGATCCACAGGTCCAGCAGATCGGAACGCAGGGACTCGGAGGTGGGAACATCCAGGGCGGAGAACGCCTCGTCCATCAGCAGCACATCGGGATTGACCACCAGGGCGCGGGCGAAACCCACGCGCTGGCGCATCCCGCCGGACAGCTCTTTCGGGTAGGCGGACTCGTAGCCGCTCAAACCGATCATCTCGATCACTCCCTCGGCGCGCGTCAGTCGCGCGGCACGGTCCACGCCCTGGGCCTCCAACCCCAGGGTCACGTTCTGGAGCACGGTCAACCAGGGGAACAGGGCGAAGTTCTGGAACACCATGCTGACGCCGGGCACCGGCCCGCGGACCGGGCCGCTGCGGTACAGCACCGCCCCGGTACTGGGCACCACCAGGCCGCACAGGATCCGCAACAGGGTGGACTTCCCGCAGCCGGAGCGCCCGAGGACCGCGACGATCTCGCCCTCGCGCACCACCAGGTCGATGCCCTCGAGGACCTTGACCTGCGCGCCGCGCTCCGTCGCCGCGTAGGACTGACCCACGCCGCGCAGTTCAAGCAATCCAGCATTGGCCGCTGTGTTCATCCGGAGCTCACCCCAGCAGGTTGAACCGTTCCTCGGCGTAGTGGTAAAGGCGCTGCCAGAACAGGCGATTGAACACAAGAACGTAGAGGCTCATCACGACGATGCCGAGCGCGATGCGCGGGTAATCACCGGCGACGGTCTGCTGGGCGATGTAGGCCCCCAGCCCGGTGGCGGTGAGCTGGGTGTGGCCCCAGTTCACCACCTCGGCCACCACGCTGGCGTTCCATGCCCCGCCGAAAGCGGTCAGCCCACCGGTCACGCACGCGGGGAAGATCCCGGGCAGGATCAACCGCCGCCAGCGCTGCCACCGGCTGAGCCCCAGGTTGAGCGCCACCTCGCGCAGATCCCCTGGCAACACGGATGCGCCCGCGATGACGTTGAACAGAATGTACCACTGGGTGCCGAGGATCATAAGGGGGCTCAGCCAGATCTCCACGTTGAGGTGGTAGCGCACGATCCCTACGACCGCCAGCGGGAACAGAAGGTTCGCCGGGAACGCGGCCAAGAACTGGGCCAGGGGCTGGACTGCCTGAGCGACGCGCGGGCGCTGACCCACCCACACCCCCACCGGCACCCAGATCAGCGCGGCGAGGGCCACCAGCACCACCACCCGGGTGGCGGTGATCAGGCCCAGCAACAGCACGTATGCGATCTCCAGGTAGCCGACCTCCGCCAGCACGTAGCGGGCGAACAGCACGGTGGCGGCGGTCACCGAGACGATGGTGAGATAGCGCCAGAGCCGGGCAAGCAGGCGTTCCTCCCGATGGAACAAATGGCCGATCAGGCCCAGGGGCAGCGTGGGCCGGCGGCTTCCAACGAAGCGCTGCGACGCTTCCCACAGCGCCTCGGGAACCTGCATCAACCAGTGGATCAGCCGGGCGCGGCGTAGCAGGGTCAGCACCCAGGACCCCGGCGCGGCGTCCGTCGCGACGGTCTCCACGCGAAACCGCTCCGACCACGCCACCAGCGGCCGGAACACCAACTGATCGTAGAGGGTGATGACCACGAACATGGTGCCGATGGCGTAGCCGATGGCGGTGAGATCCTGCTGGCGGATCGCCACCGCGATGTAGGAGCCGATGCCGGGGAGCAGGATGTGATGCCCGGCCACGCTGATGGCCTCGGAGGCGACCACGAAGAACCAGCCTCCGGAGGCGGACATCATGCTGTTCCAGACCAGCGCGGGCAACGCGAACGGCACCTCCAACTTCCAGAATCGCTGCCAGGGCGAGAGCTGGAAGACGTGCGCCGCCTGGTACAGGTCCTTCGGGATCATCTTCAGCGAATGGTAGAAGCTGAACGCCATATTCCAGGCCTGGGAGGTGAAAATGGCGAACACCGCCGCCGCCTCCGGGCCCAGCATGCTGCCGTGGAACAAATCAATGAAGCCGGTAACCGTGATAGACAGGAAACCGAGGATCGGCACCGACTGCAGGACATCCAGCACCGGGATCAGCAAGGCCTCCGCGCGCCGGCTCTTGGCCGCATAGGTCGCATAGGTGAAGGTGAACAGCAGCGAGAACAGCATGGCCGCCACCATCCGCAGAGTGGTGCGCAGCGCGTACTCCGGCAGGTAGGCGGGATTGAGCGACAGGGGCAGCACTTCGCCCGCGTAATAAGGCACGGTCACCTGCCGCGTGCCCCAGGAGATGACGAACAGCAGGCCGAGCACCAGCGGGATCGCCACCAGATCCCAACGGTTGGGCATGCCGACCCACGCGCGGGCAGCGCGTACCGGAACAGTGAGATGCAGTCGCAAGGCGGCTCTCCGCGTGGACTCACGCAAGCGTCGATCCCGTGCCGCGCAGGCCCTGCAACGCGAACTGGAGACCGGTCGGGTTTCGAACCGAGCGCCATCTTAGCCGATGTCGGCGTGGGGGGCATCCGCGCAGACCCGGCAGGTATCCGGCACCCTGGGGTCCGCATCCGGGTCGCTTGCCGGGACCTGCGCCCCGCGCTAAACTGACCGAGCGGTCAGTAACCTCGCATGCCCATGCTGGAAAGGATCGTCATGGCCAACCCACACGCCGGTCCGGACCAGCCACCCCCGGCGGCGACGCGACGCCGGGGCGCGCCGGGGATACTCGCGGCGGCCGCGGCGCTGTTCGCGGAGCGTGGCTACGCCGGGGTGCCGGTGAGCGCCATCGCGGCGCGGGCCGGGGTCAGCAAGGCCAACATCTTCCACCACTTCAAGACCAAGGACCGGCTCTACCTGGCAGTGCTGCGCCAAGCCTGCGCGGCCAGCAGCCAGATACTCCACGACGGCATGCGCGGCACGGACCCCTTTGCCGAACGCCTGCGCCACGCGGCACGCGGATATCTGCACCACCTGCTGGAACAAGAGGACCTATCGCGGCTGATCCTGCGGGAGGTAATGGAAGGCGGTTCGCGGCGTGCCCAGGAACTAGCCGAACAGGTGTTCGATGAGAATTTCTCCGGCCTGGTGCAGATGCTCCGGGAAGGTCAGCAAAGCGGCGCCCTGCGCGCCGACACCGACCCGGCCATGGCGGCCGTCCTGCTGCTGGGCGCCAACGTGTTCTTCTTCCTGGCGCGCGGCGTGCTGATCCACCTGAAGGACGCGCGCTTCGCCACCGACCCGACACGCTACAGCGAACTGTTGATCGACTATTTGCTGAACGGGATCACGGCGCCCGCCGCTGCCGGACCAGCGCCGCGGAATTAGCCCACGCCGCACGGCACCGGGTGGCGCGTGCCGCGAACAGGCCGGGCAGCAGATCGATCCAAGCCCTCCTGGCACGACCACGATCCCGCAGACACCGAAGCCCGCCGCCGCGCACATCGGCACCACGAACACGCGGCCGTTGCGTCGCCTGGACCACCCGCACAACCGAGCACCGCTGACCCACTGCTGTACTACCCGATCACTACATCATCGTGTCGCGACTGATCACGGAACGCACCACGGGATGACGCGATATCCCAACTGTCACCGATGCACGACCTGCACACAGCATCGATGTCGCTGACGCACGACGAAACTGCAATATCAATTTAACGCGCGTGTCATCGGTTCGACTGTAGACTACACTGGCAATGCAGTACTAAAGGAAACGACACTGCATGCGCGATGGAAACCGTCCGAAGAAAACGCTGTCCAAGCGTTATCAGTGGCGGTGCACCACTCGGACTGGGATGGTTCACGGCACGCGTTCTCAACCACGCGTCGACTGCGAACGGTACACACTGCAAAGGAGAGCATACAGCCATGGCATGGTTTAATGACGCAATCTTTATCCGCAAGGCATCGCTTGCGCAGCGACTGGAGCGGCCGATGTCCGAGATCGCAACGCGCTGCGTGGCATACTGGTCAGACACCGACTACCTGGACGGGCTGTTGAAGGAGGCACTGCCCGCCTTGCCCCAGTGCCAACTGCTCTACGCCCTGGACGCCTCCGGGATGCAGGTTTCCTCTAACGTAAGCGGCTCTGGCCTCGAACCCCAGTGCCGCGGACGGGACCTGTCCAGCCGACCGTATCTGGCCGGCTCACTGCCCTTCCAGGGGTTCGGGATATCCCACGCCTACGCCAACACGCTCGCCACCGACCCGTGTGTCACCGCGCTGCAAGCGGTGACACACACGGATGGCGTGCTGGGGTTCATCGCCGCCGACTTCGACGTCAAGACCCTGCCGGTGGTCCCGCCGTCAGACGAGACCAGCACCGACTGGCGGCAATACCGGGGGGATCCCGCGATCCGCGGGACGCTATTTCAACAACGCCGGGTGCCCAGCGCCATGGATGAACACATGGACGAGGTGTTGACGCTATTCGACCGGCTGATCCGCGAACATGGGGTCTTCCACAGCAAGCTCCACCTGTCCAGCTCGCGCGCGGTGCTATGGCTGCTGCACGATCCGTATCACTACCGGCTCCACGAACTCCCGGAATTGATCGACCCCAGGATCTGCCTGCCCTATCCCCGGCATCCGTACCCGGAACAGGCCACGGTACCCCCGGAGCAGATCAGGCCAGTACTGGAACGGTTCCGCGTATTGCGCCACACGGATGAGACGCTTTATCTGCGTTCCGCCTCCCTGAACATCATGAACGGCCTGGTCCGCCTGACCTTCTCCTGCGATGGGTCCCATTACATGCCGGTGGATGAATTCCTGCGCCGCGACACCGGCTTCTGGTTCGGTTAGCGCTGGGACGCGCGCCCCCGGCGGCCCAAGGCCGGTCCGGGGCGGTTCCCCCCTGGCCCCCGCCTGCCGTGCCCGTCCATCTGCGCGGGCCGGGCATTTCCCCCGTTGGGCTGGAGCCCCGAACCCGGTACCATTACGCAGGCCGGAGGGCTCCGGACCGAGTCCTGGGCCCACCCCGGCATCCGTCCGCCCCGGTAGCTCAGCTGGATAGAGCATCCCCCTCCTAAGGGGAAGGTCTCAGGTTCGAATCCTGACCGGGGCGCCAATAAAACAAGATGTTACGATATACCGGTTGTAGTTGGTGGCAGGGTTTGGCACACTCCTGGCACACTCAGGCTCGAACAGGGAACTCTGGTGGCAACAATTCGCAAACGCCCAGGGCCAACGGGAAAACCGGTCTGGCACGCTCAAGTAAGAAAGCGCGGATACCCGCAGCAGACCCGGACCTTCGACAAGAAGAGCGAGGCCGATGCATGGGCGCGGGAGATCGAAGCCGAGATGGACCGTGGGGCCTTCCGTGTTCGGACGGTATCGGAACGCACCACGATAGCCGACCTGCTGGACCGGTACATAAAGGAAGTGGTCCCACAGAAACGTTCCGCCGTGCAGATACGGTCCACGGCACAGCACATCCGTACTCACCTGGGCGCATACTCGGTCGCGGTTCTGCAGCCAAAAGACGTGGCGAGCTATCGCGCCGAGCGACTGAGCGCAGTGCAACCGGATACAGTCCGCAAAGAACTCGGCCTACTCCGGGCGATGCTGAACGTGGCAACCAAGGAATGGGGGTTGCACCTTCCGTATGGAAACCCCGTGGAGCAGATTACTCTCCCGCTCGCTGGGCGACAGCGGGAGAGGCGCCTGCTATCTGGTGAGGAAGCGCGCATCCTAGCCGCATGCAGGGACTACGGCGGCCCACTCGAGTCGTTGGTGATCCTGGCCTTGGAGACCGCCATGCGGCGCGGAGAACTGGCGGCGATGCGCTGGGAGCATGTGGACGGGCGCGTGCTTCGGGTACCGGAGACCAAGACCGGAGAGCCCCGCCGGGTGCCGCTGTCCTCGCGGGCCCGGGCGGTGCTGGATGCACTGCCCCGCCGTCTGGACGGCTACGTGTGGGGCATCCGGGCGGACAGCATTACCCAGGCGTTTGACCGCGCGGTGAAACGGGCACGAGCGGACTATGAGGCCGAGTGCGGGACCAACGGAGAGAAGCCTGACCCGCGTATGCTGCGGGGCCTGCGGTTCCATGATCTGCGACACGAGGGCACATCGAGGCTGTTCGAGCGGGGACTGAACCCCATGGAAGCGGCTGCCATCACCGGGCACAAGACCCTGCAGATGCTCAAGCGATACACCCATCTGCGTGCCGAGGATTTGGTGGATCGGCTCGGGTGATGATGGCGGCAGGACGCCGCCGGCAGGGTGGGGCGCAGGGACGCGCCGCAGGCCCACCCCGCGCTGCCAGAGGTCGTTGGCCGGGAACAGTCCGCTCAGTACGCTGCGAGTGTCCGACAATTCGTTCCCGAACGCCCCGTACTGGGTCGTCTCCAGCACCTTGCCGTCGGCG
>NCBI01000054.1 GCA_002255365.1 Chromatiales bacterium 21-64-14 | reverse complement strand
GGGCATAGGAATAGTCGGTAGGCCGTGGAACCGGCGATACCGGGCGAGGATCTCGGGGAAGTCATTGGGTACCGGGATGGAGGCTTCCTTGCCGCCCTTGCCGCGTACGAGCCACCACCACTGTCCGCTCCTACGCTGCGTGAAGCTACCCATGGTATGCGTGGCGACCTCACTGACGCGCGCTCGTACTGTCCGCTCGGATGCCGACGTTGTTGCGTGTGGGAGGGCGGCGGATAGGTGGAGCCAGGGAGAGCGGGACGGCGGAAGCGGGAGACCGGCTGCGCCGGGGCGATGCCGGGCGGACCGGCTGGCGGGGCCAGGGTAGTGCAGGCTGCGGCGATACGCGAAGAGTTCGGCGCCCGGCGGCTTGCGCACGGTGGTTTATATCCGCCGTGATCTGGGCATCCCGAGGCACGCCCGTGCGCGTGAACGGCGTTCAGAATACCCGAGTATTGCAGTCTGATTTTGGCCCGCCTTACCGTTGACGGCAGAGGCACGGTATCAGTAGGTACCCCCGGAGCCAGGGGTGTACGAGATCCGCCGCCCGTGCGCCGGATCGCCACTGGGGATGTGCGCTATAATTTACATCAGCAGCATGCGCGAGGTGTGTACGCGCCTCGGCGATCATCCCCGGGGCTGAAGTGGCTACGCGTTGCCCCAAGCAGATGTATAGGACGGTGATTGCGCGTCTACGTTTGCGGGAGAATATTGTCGGACAGACATCTACAGAATAACGGTGAGAAAAACTACATAGAATGTATCGTGACCGCGTCACCGCCTATCGACTGCCGTAATATTCCGCGTCGAGCGAGTGGAAAAAGCTTGGAGCTAGGTGGATCGAGTTCGGTGCGTTAGATGCGCTGACCGGTGTGCACACGAAGGTGTCGCCTGAGCAAGACACGTTGCGAGTGTAGGGATCTGACAGAGAGAGTCGTATTCTGTGAACGTATTCACAACCTGATCTTCGCGACGGCCGGTAAGATAACCCTCCGGCGCGCTCTAACGTACCTCTAACGTACCCGAACGACCGAAGGCAACCGGCCCGGTAGCGGGGTTGCACCACGTGTACCGTCGCTTCCTCAGCCTCTTCGTCCCCACCATGCTCGTGCTGGGCGTCGTTTTGTACTTGCTCCATCGCATGCAAGCCCAGGATGTAGAACGCAAGCTTGGCTACGCGCAGTGGCGGGCCGTGTATAGCGCGCAGGGCGCCGTTGACAGCGCTCTCTCCGGTGTGGTCGCCGACCTCCGTTATCTCGCCGACCGCGCGGCCCTGAGCGGACCCCCGAGGCTGGAGGCAAGTACAGAGCGTCGGCATCTCGCCAACGACTACCTCGCGTTCGCCGCCCGCAAACGTGTCTATGATCAGATCCGATACCTGAATCGCGCCGGGCGGGAAGTGGTGCGGGTGAACTTCGACGGCGGACACCCGTCGATCGTTCCCGATGACCAGCTGCAGGATAAGTCGGGCCGCTACTACGTGCGGCGTGGTTTGGCGCTCAAGCCCGGTCAGATCTACGTCTCCGCGTTCGACCTCAATACGGAACACGGGAAGATCGAGCGCCCCTTCAAGCCCACCATCCGCTTTGTCGCCCCAGTAGTGGACGCGCACGCGGCCAAAAGGGGAATCGTCGTGTTCAACTATCTCGGAGCGGGCCTACTGGCTGCGGTTCAGCAGGAGATCGGGTTTGGTAATCAGATGTGGCTGGTCAACCGGCGGGGGTTCTGGCTCCATGGTCCAGTCCCGGCGGATGAATGGGGCTTCATGCTGTCCGACCGGCGTAGACGGACGATGGCGTACCGTTATCCGCGTGTTTGGCATACAGTCACCTCCAAGCAAGCGGGCGCATTACACACCCGTCGCGGCTGGTTTACCTTCATGCGTATTTCGCCCGAGACCGACGTGCCGCAGGGGCGTTATTGGATCGTCGTGTCCTATCTACCGCCCCGCGAAGTTGCTGCACATCTGGTGCCATTGCGTGACTGGTACCTGAAATTGTTCGGCGCCGCCACGCTGATCCTCGGCGCTACGGTATGGGCGTTCGCCCGCCTGATCGGACGCTGGCGCGAGGCGGAGACGGAGACAGGCCGGGCCCACAAGCGTTATGCCGACGTAATCAACAACCTGAACGTGGGCATATATCGCAAGACCGTTGGCTCGGAGGGGCGGTTTCTCGAGGTGAACGACGCGCTGGTGCAGATGTTTGAGGCCGGCTCACGCGCGGAGCTTATGAGTCATCCCGTGAGCGACCTGCACCTGGATCCGGCGGCGCGGCAGGCGTTCTCGGACCGGGTCATGGAGTTGGGTGCCGTGACGGGGGAGGAAATGGAGATGCGTACGTTGCACGGCCGCCGATTCTGGGCACGGCAGAGCGCGGTGGCCCGGGTCGACGGCACGACGGACGACGTGATCTTAGACGGAGTGATCGCCGATATCACCGCCCATCGCGACGCGGAGTTGGCGCTGCGCGACAGTGAGGCGCGTTTCCGGGGTCTCCTTGAAACGGCGCCGGACGGTATCGTGATCGTTAATCGAGAGGGCAGGATAGACTTGGTGAATTCCCAGGCGGAACAACTGTTCGGCTACTCACGCACTGAACTGGTGGGCTGTTTGGTGGAGCTCCTGGTTCCCGAGCGCCTACGCGGCGTTCACGTGCACCGCCGCACGGACTACTGGAAGCAGCCGGTGGCACGGTCCCTGGGTCAGCGGCGGGAGTTGTTCGCCCGACGCAGGGACGGAAGCGAGTTCCCGATCGAGGTGAGCCTGAGCCCCCATCTAACCGAAGCGGAACACGTAGTTGTAGCAAGCGTGCGCGACTTGACCGAACGGCGCAAGGCCGAGGTCGAGATCCGTAATCTAAACGCGGAACTGGGACGCCATGGTGCCGAATTGGAGGTCCTCAACAAGGAGCTGGAGTCATTCAGCTATTCCGTTTCCCATGACCTGCGCGCGCCCCTGCGCGCCATCGACGGGTTCAGCCAGGCCCTGCTGGAGGACTACGGACAGGCTCTCGATACCACGGCCCGCGATTATCTCCGACGCGTGCGTGCCGGCGTTCAGCGCATGGGAGAGCTGATCGACGACCTCCTGCGCCTGTCACGTGTGACGCGTGCCGAGCTGAATCGGGAGGCGGTGGACCTCTCGGCACTGGCCGGCGATGTGGTCAGTGAACTTTCCAGCGCCGATCCGGGGCGTCAAATCGAGTGTGCCATCGCGCCCGGGCTGCAGACGCAAGGCGACCGGCGTCTGCTACGCGTGGCGCTGAAGAACCTTCTGAGCAACGCGTGGAAGTTTACCGCCGGCCGCTCTGATGGGCGTGTGGAGTTTGGCGCCGAGCAGAACGACGGGGAACCCGTGTATTTCGTCCGGGATAACGGCGCCGGTTTCGACATGGCCTACGTCGACAAGCTGTTCGGGGCCTTCCAGCGCCTGCACGATGTGCGCGAGTTTCCCGGATCGGGGATCGGACTTGCCACCGTGAAGCGTGCGGTGCTGAAACATGGCGGTCGCGTCTGGGCCGAAGGCCGGGTGGGTTGCGGCGCGACCTTCTTCTTTACCCTATGACGGGGGATACAATGGACGACAGGATCATCCTTCTCGTGGAGGACAACCCCGATGACGAGGCACTCACGCTGCGGGCGTTCCGCAAGAACAACATCTGCAACCGGGTGGTGGTGGCCCGCGACGGGGTAGAGGCGCTGGACTATCTTCTCAAACTCTCCCCCGGCGCACCGGGGATGCCGGCCGTGGTCCTGCTGGACCTGAAGTTGCCCAAGGTGGACGGGCTGGAGGTGCTGCGCCGCATCCGCGCCCACGAGTCTATCCGCCTGCTTCCGGTGGTGATTCTCACCTCGTCGCGCGAAGAGCAGGATTTGGCGGCCAGCTACAGCCTGGGCGCCAACAGCTATGTGCGCAAGCCGGTGGACTTCGACCAGTTTCTGGAGGCGGCGCGCCAGCTCGGACTCTATTGGCTGCTTCTCAACGAGCCCCCTCCGGGCTAGGTGCACGTCCGGCGCGTCACAGGAGAATCGCAATGATCGAAACGCTGCAGGTGCTTGTCGTGGAGGATTCGGAGGACGACTGCGAACTGCTGCTGCGCGCGCTCCGGGCCGGGGGGTACGACCCACAGTGGGAACGCGTGGACAGCGCGCAATCTCTGAGCAGGGCACTGAAGATCGGACATTGGGATATCGTGCTGGCCGATTACACCATGCCAAGTTTTCGCGGCACGGACGCGCTGGCCATTATCCGCGAGCGGGATCCGGATACGCCGTTCATATTCGTCTCGGGCACCATCGGTGAGGAGGTGGCGGTGCAGGCCATGAGGGCAGGCGCTCAGGACTATATCATGAAAGGCAACCTAAAACGCCTCGTTCCCGCGGTCGATCGCGAGCTGCACGAGGCCGAGGTCCGGCGCGACCACGTACGGGTGGAGGCGGCGCAGCGCGTCGCCGAGGAACGCTTCCGAAACGTCCTAACCATGGCGCCGGATGCCGTTATCTGCATCGACGGGGGACAGCGCATCGTGACCTTCAATCGCGGGGCGGAGCAGATCTTTGGCTACAGGTGGGGCGAGGTTATCGACCAGCCGTTGGACATGCTGTTACCGGAGCGCTATCGCGGTGCTCATCAGGCGCATGTGGCGGAGTTCGGTCGTAGCACGCAGAGCGCACGTTCCATGGCCGAGCGCATGGAAGTGAGGGGGCTGCGCAAGAACGGACAGGAGTTCCCCGCCGAGGCCAGCATCTCGCGACTCACCGATGAGATTGGTACGACTTTCACGGTGATCTTGCGCGACATCACCGAACGCAAGCGCACCGAGCAAGAGCTGCGCCTATTGCAGACCACTATCCAGGCCGCAGGGCAGGCCAGTGACATGCATGCCGCGCTTGCGGTGGCACTGAACATGATCTGCCAAGCCACTGAGTGCGTGCTGGCCCAGGCCTGGGTTCCGTGCGCTGACGGGGGGACCCTGGAGTGCAGCCCGGCTTGGCACTGCAGCGTTCCGGGGGGGGAGGCCTTCCGCGCCACCAGTGTGAGCTGTGCCTATAAGGAGGGCGACGGGCTGCCGGGAAGAACCTGGGCCACGAGAGCGGTGCAGTGGACGGAGGACGCGGCACGCGAATTCGATCCGCACCGGGAGAAGGTGGCGCGCCAAGTTGGTCTAGGGGCCGCAGTAGGTGTTCCGGTACTGGCGGGCGAGAACGTGGTGGCGATCCTTGAGCTGTTCCCGGGGGAGGCGCGCGCGAAGGACGATAGGCTGGTTCATCTCCTGCGTGGTGTTGCAAGTCAGCTCGGGGCGGTTATCCAGCGCAAACGTGCGGAGGACCGCCTCAATTATTTGGCCCATTATGACGTAGTCACGGGACTGCCTAACCGTGTGCTGCTCGCTGACCGTTTGAAGCAGGCCATAGCGGAAGCCAACCGTCATCGCCGACCGCTGGGAGTAATGTTGCTGGATCTTGATCGTTTCAAGACCATCAACGACAGTCTGGGGCACGGCGTCGGCGACCTACTGCTCCAGCGCGTGGCCGAGCGGCTCGTGCGCTGCGTGCGCGAGGGCGACACGGTCGCCAGGCTTTCGGGCGATGAATTTACCATCCTGGTGGTGGACCTCGCGGGGGCGAATGATGCCATTCCCGTGGCGCGTAAGGTACTGGATGCCCTCGCCAAGCCTTTCCACGTCTCGGGTCACGAGCTGTTCGCGACCGGTAGCCTCGGCATGACGCTGTATCCGGCGGACGCAGATGATGCGGACGCTCTGCTGCGCAACGCCGACATCGCCATGTACCGCGCCAAGGAGCGGGGCGGCGACGGTTTCGAGTTTTTCTCCGCGGAAATGGGAGGCAAGGCAAACGAACGTCTGTCGATGGAGACCGCGCTGCGCCACGCATTGGACCACGACGAGTTCGTCCTGCACTATCAGCCTGTGGTGGATCTGGAAAGCGGCCGCATCCTCGGCGTCGAGGCGCTGGTCCGCTGGCGACACCCCAAACGCGGCTTGGTACCACCGCTGGAATTCATCCCCGTGGCGGAGGAGACGGGGCTCATTTCGCGCCTGGGAGATTGGGTACTTTCCGCCGCATGCCAGCAATATGCGGACTGGGGGCTGCCCGCCGGCACGGGGTTGCGACTGGCGGTAAACGTCTCTCCACCGCAATTCCAGGATCTCGACCTGCCGAGTCGTATCGTCGCCATTGCAAACCGCACCGGCTTCGATCTGTCGCTGCTGGAGCTCGAGATCACCGAAAGTTGTCTGATGCAGAACCGCGACAGCACCATTGCGGTACTCGAGAGGCTTAGCGCCATGCAGGTGCAGTTCGTGATCGACGACTTCGGAACCGGCTACTCGAACGTTTCTTATCTGAAAAGTCTGCCCATCGCGCGTGTGAAAATCGACCGGTCATTCATTCGCGACATTCCGCAGGATGCCAACGACGTGGCGCTCGCGAGCGCCATCATTTCTATGGCGCAGGCGCTGGGCCTGGAGGTGACCGCTGAGGGTGTGGAGACGCGGGCGCAGCTCAAGATGCTTAAGGACCGCCGATGCGGCGCGGGACAGGGGTTCCTCTTCAGCCGCCCCGTGCCGTCCGAGGAAGTCGCGCGCCTCCTCACGCAGGGTGACATCGATCTCGGTGGGAACGGCTGCTAAAATATGTCCGCAGGGCGTCGTAACAACGCGTCGTGCGGTCCCGGCCGCTACGGGTAGTACCAGCTGGTCTGGACCGGTTGAGACACACCCCAGAATGCGGGCCATCCGCGGTTGGCGAAATCCGATATTTTTGAGCCTCACCCTGAATCTTGGGCGAGAGCCACGGGCTGTGGTGTACGTTTGCGCATAGGTCGCCCCGAGCGTTTTGAGCCGGAAAAATTCCCGCGAGCCCGCGAGATGTTCCAAACAGCCGCTGGGGAACGTCGGGTTCACCCATTAACCGGTCTCAAAGCAAGAGCAAACGCCATCCAATGCCACTGCATGTTGTAGCGCTGAGGTTGGTTTTCTCACAACCTGGAGGTCAGGTCTGTCCGAATCCGTTTCCTCAGGTGCTGGCTACGGCATCGTGGATAGAGACACAATACTCACCTGCGTGCGCCAGCTAGCCCGCATTTCCCACCGAATAGGATTGAAAAAGGCCGTTTTCCCTGGCATAACACTTGCGCGAACAAGGGGTTATAGCTAAAAGGAAAGACGGCCTTATGAAGACAGAGTGTACAGCGGATCGGATGGAATTTCACGGTCTTGGCCGCCGTGTGGTGGTGGGGCGATTTGACGGTGGCCGGATCAGTTCAGACGGTGGTGGCTTGTTGCTGCGCGAGGTCGAGCAGCGCACACAGATTCTCAAGCGACTGGCCGTGTGTTTCACCGATTACCGGGACGCTGGGCAGGTAGAGCATTCGGTGGAGTCGCTGATCAAGCAACGGATGATGGGCTTGGCGCTGGGGTATGAAGACCTCAATGACCACGACCGTTTGTGCCATGATCCTCTGTTGGCGGTACTCAGTGACAAACGGGACGTATTGGGCAAGAGACGCAAACGAGATCAGGACAAGGGCTGCGCCCTGGCGGGCAAGAGCACGCTGAACCGTCTGGAGTTGACCTCGCGGGATGCCGATGCGGGGAGCCGATACAAGAAGATTGTGGCTGACCCCAGGGGCATGGATGACCCGAGCACTCCCGCCCAAACCGTGGGAGGCCGGCTCACTGCCCGGCGCCGGAGCCTTGGCGGGTCGGTCAAGGAGACCGCCAGACGCCTGGGGGTCGACGAAGGGGCGTGGGCGTCCTGGGAGGCGGGTAGGGACCACGCCTGGGCGGTGCCATCGGGTTAATCGCCGAACGCTTCCTCGGGCGGCCCGGGCACGCCGGTGCGCTGGGAGGGGTGAGGTTCCCCATCCCTTTGCCTGCGGGCACCTTAGGCATGTATTGTGAAGCGCGTAGCCCAGGGTGGGTTTACCGACGTTGGCGAGTCCCGAGAACCGTACTAATCTCCACCGGTAACACTGCCGAGCAAGGGGTGTCGCGGCGATGACGGCGGATGCCGAGTGCGATAGTGGCGACCAGGGTCGCCGGGATGGGGAAGAGCGGCACGAAGCCCGATCCGCGGCTGGGAACGGATCATCGGGCCGGCGGGCGGCGCCACATCGCCACCTTTGGGGGCTGCGCGCACGCCTGCTCCTGTTGGTAGGCGTTGCGGTTCTGCCGGCGCTTGGCGTCATTGGGTACACGGCACGCCGGGAACACCTCCAGGCCACCGAGGCCGCGCAGGGCCAAGCCATGGACGTGGCCCAACACATAAGCCTTCGCGAGGCGCAACGGATTCGCCAAACCCATCAGCTACTGGCATTTCTCGCCGGTCTGCCCCAAGTGCGCTCGGCGTCTCCCGCCCGCTGCGATCGGCTCCTCGCGGGTCTCCTCGCCCACACGACCCAATATGCCAATTTCGCCCTCATCGCGCCGGACGCGCGCGTGCTTTGTAGTGCGGTGGGATTGCGCCACCCCGTAGACCCGGCGCGGGGAGCATTTTTTCAACGGGCGCTCAAGACGCACACGTTCTCGCTCGGCAACTATCAAATCGGCCAGATGACGGGGCTACCCGTCCTGGTGGCCGCCTACCCGCTCCTCGACCCCCAGGGTCGGGTGACGGCACTGCTGATTGCCGCGCTGAAGCTCGACTGGCTCGACGCGTTATCCGACAACGACCACCTGCCTGCCGGCGCGACGCTGACCGTGCTCGACCCCACCGGCCAAGTACTCTTCCACTACCCCCACGGCCAACGGTGGTCGGGAAAGGCACTGGCCAATACCCCACTCGGACGCGTTCCCAACGCGCCCGCGGGAGACGGGGTCGTCCACACCCGAGGTCCGGATGGCGTGTCCCGTCTCTATGCGTTTTCACGGGTCCGCCACCTCGGTAGTGCCCACGACTTGCACGTCATCGTGGGGATTCCCGCGAAGATCGCCTACGCGCAGGTCTATCAGACGACGCGGCGCGAACTCTTACTCCTGGCGTTGACCACGGCAGTGGTGTTTATGCTGGCGTGGCTTGGGGGCAGCGTTTTCGTGCTGCAACCCGTGCGCGCCTTGCTTGCGGCTACCCGGCGCCTGGCGACCGGCGATCTCACTGCCCGTACGCATGCCGTGCGCGGGGGCAGCGAGCTCGGAGAACTGGCCGCCGATTTTGATGAAATGGCCGCCGCGCTCGAGCGGCGTACCGTGGAAATCCTGGCGCAACATCGGCGGGTCGAGCGCCTCAATCGGGTCTACAGGGTATTGAGTGGCATCAACAGCGCGCTGCTGCGGATTCGCGAGCGCGAGGCGCTGCTCACCGAAGCCTGCCGCGTCGCGGTCGATCAGGGGGGTTTTCGTCTTGCCTGGATCGGGATGGTGGATCCAGAGAGCGGGGACGTTGTGCCCAAGGCCTGGGCTGGAAGCGGTCAGGACTACGTCAAGGGGATCCGGATTTCGATGCGGGAGGATGTCCCGGAGGGCGGCGGCCCCATCGGTCGCGCGCTGCGTTCCAGAACATACATGGTATGCAACGATATCGAGCAGGACGCCCGCATGGCGCCGTGGCGCGAGCTTGCACGTGCGGGTGGCTTGCGCTCCGTGGCGGCCTTTCCGCTTCAGGTGCAACAGCGCGTCATCGGGGCCCTGGCGTTGTACGCCGGTGAGCCGGGGTTTTTCGACCCCGAGGAGATCCACCTGTTGGAGGAGCTCGCCGCCGACACCGGGCTCGGGCTCGAGTATAGCGAGCAGGAACGACAGCTTCGTCATCTTGCCTACTACGATCCGCTCACCGGGCTCGCCAACCGGGCGCTATTCTACGACCGGATCGGACAGGCGCTTGCCAGGGGACGGCGCTCCGGCGGACGCACGGCGGTCTTCGCGATCGACCTGGTTCAGTTCCGCAAAGTCTCGGACACCCTCGGCCGACACGCCGGCGACCAGGCGCTGTGCGAGATCGGTGCGCGGCTCACCGGCGTGGTTCGCACGAGCGACACGGTGGCCCGCTTTGGAACGCATACCGTCGCGCGCCTGGGCGGCGATGAGTTTGCCCTGCTCCTGGCCGACATCAATCACCCGCACGAGGTCGACATTATCGTGCAGCGCGCCCTCGCGGCCATCCGGCGCCCTGTGGCTATCGAGGCGCAGACGGTGGTGCTCGACGCCCGGATCGGGATCGCGCTTGGACCGGAGGACGGCAAGGACCCCGAGGCGCTGCTCGCCCACGCCGAACTCGCGTTGCACTCGATACCGGCAGCGGACGAGGAGCAGATCCGTTTCTACGCCCCGGACATGAACGTCAGGACCCAGGAGCGCCACGCACTCGAACAGGCCCTGCGCCTAGCCATCGAGCGCAATGAATTCTTGCTCCACTATCAGCCCCAGGTGGAGTTGGCCCAGGGGAGGATCGTGGGCGCTGAGGCGCTGCTGCGCTGGCGGCATCCGGAAAAGGGTTTGGTCTCCCCGGCGGCGTTCGTGCCCCTTCTAGAGGACACGGGCCTCATCAGTGTCGTCGGGGACTGGGTGCTGCGCACTGCGTGCGCCCAGCAGGTCGTATGGAAGGAGACGACCGGCGTCGCCGTCAAGATGGCGGTCAACGTGTCGGCGCGCCAATTTCAGGACTCGAACCTTCCCGCGCGGGTGGACGAGATCGTGGCCGAAACGGGCATCGAGCCGCGCAACCTGGAGCTGGAGATCACGGAGAACGTCTACATGGGGAACGCGGCCCGTACCGTCGATGCACTGCGCGCGTTCAAGGCGTCGGGGGTCCACCTGTCCATCGACGATTTCGGGACCGGGTACTCTTCGCTAGGGTACCTGCGGAGGTTCCCGGTGGACATGCTCAAGATCGATCAATCGTTCGTACAGGACATGGCCGGCGATCCGGACAGCTTTCTGATCGCGCGCTCGGTGGTGGCGATCGCCCATGGGCTCGGCATGCGGGTGATCGCGGAGGGGGTGGAGACGGCGGGACAGATGCGGTTATTGGCGCGCGAGGGCTGCGATGAGGTGCAGGGGTACTTCTTCAGCAAGCCCGTTCCTGCTGAGGAATTCTGTGAACGCCTGCGAGCCGGAGCACGGTTTGCGTTTCCGGAGCCGGCCTACGGGGACCTGGCGACAATCCTGGTCGTGGGCAGCGGGCCCGACGTCGTGGCGGCACTTGGGCGGGTCCTGGACCCGGGTGAGTACCGGATCGTGACCGCGGGCAATATGGAGGGGGCCTTCGAGGCACTCGCCGCACAGGACGTGGCAGTCGTTTTCACGGGCGAGGAGGTCTTCGGGACCATCGGGGAGGCGTTCATGCGTCGAGTCCGGGGGATCTATCCAAACACGGCGCGCATCATGCTGGTTCGGGATACCGCCCGCCGGAGCACTACTGAGTCCGTCGGCCAGGATCCAGTGGCCGAATACATCCAACTACCGTTGGATGAGGACCACCTGCGCATCCGGCTCCGGGAGGCCGTGCACCAGCGACTTGAGCCGCCGGGCACACCAGTACGACGGCCATAAATCTCTCTCTCCGACCGTGTATTCGCCTTGGAATTGACGGACCAAGAGTTGGGAATCGGACCGGCAGATGATCCGCCTCGCCCCATGGGCGACTGCCAGCTCCAGGCACCGGTAGAAGGCAACAAGCACGTAGGCGGGGACTGCGATCCAGATTTGCCATGTCTGGGGTGCGTGGCGCCCGACCCGATCGTGGCCCGGCGCTACCGCCAGGCGGCGCTTGCCACCCCCGGCGGTACCCGGATGAGGAGCGTTCAGTTCTCGCGGGTCCGCTCGAAATTAAAGAACCGTGGAAATCCTGTTTGACCGCCCTAAGTTTGCACCTATAGACATAGTCTATAGGCGAATGCCACTGAGTTTAGCCGCAGCGGTATAGCGACATTGATGTAACGGATTGAAATTTAATGAGAAGGCTGGCCACCGAGACTGGTACGATGTTGTTA